>NZ_JBQSVP010000119.1:0-9483 GCF_052376345.1 Psychrobacter sp. AOP5-GZ1-6
AATAAATATAGGAGTAAGTATAAATGAGCGATTAACTATAATAGATACGTTCAAATAATAAGTTTGATTATTTGGCTTGTTAATTAACCATGGTAATCAATCGCTGTAGTCAACGACGCCAGCAGTTAATTGAACAAAAATAAGTGGTTAGCGCTATGATAACATTTTTTTCTGTTTTATTTGTGTTTTACAAGCGTACTAAAGACGCATTTGTATACCTTGCGCTGCCATATATTCTTTGGCTTCTTGCACTGTGTACTCACCAAAGTGAAATATGCTGGCGGCAAGCACTGCATCGACACCGCCTTCTAGTACACCTTCGGCCAAGTGTTGTAAGTTACCAACACCGCCCGAGGCGATAACAGGTATGTTCACTTGATTGGTGATTTGTTTCATTAATGCTAAGTCATAGCCTTTTTTGGTGCCATCGCCGTCCATTGAGGTGACCAATAATTCACCTGCACCCAGATCAGTCATCTTTTTGGCCCAAGCCACCGCATCAATCCCCGTTGGCTTACGACCACCGTGAGTGAAGATTTCCCAACGTGGTACGATAATGCCATTCACATTGATATCAGCGACGCGTTTGGCATCGATAGCCACGACGATGCATTGGTTACCGAATTTCTGCGCGGCTTCGCCAACGAACTCCGGAGTAAACACGGCGGCTGAGTTAATCGCCACTTTATCTGCGCCAGCATTGAGCAAGTTGCGGATATCTGCGATTTTACGCACGCCACCGCCGACGGTGAGCGGGACGAATACGGTCTCGGCCATACGCTCGACAGTATGATAAGTAGTGTCACGCTCATCGTTGGTCGCCGTAATGTCCAAAAAAGTAATCTCATCAGCGCCTTGTTCATTGTAGCGTTTGGCCACTTCGACAGGATCGCCTGCGTCTTTGATATCGACAAATTGTACGCCTTTGACCACACGGCCGTTGTCCACGTCCAAACAAGGGATGATACGCTTTGCTAACATAGGGTCTTTCACCTTATAATCAATTCATTCTATAGGCGCTAGTCTAGCAAAAACCCCGCCGTTTCAGGCAGGTTTTCGTAAGATTATTATGCTTTTCGCCATAGTTTGCTTATACGCGTTACAATTACTGTGATTGCCGCTTAAATTTATTTTATTTAACTTTTTATTTAATTGCCAAAAGTGAGATGTCATGTCCGTCTATACCCAGTTAACCGATGACCAGTTTGCCGCCTTTTGCCAAAGCTTTGGCGTATCATTTGTGCGTGCCATTCCGATTACCCAAGGCATAAAAAACTCAAACTGGTTTATTCAAACAACTGACGATGTAGATGGTGCATACTCTTACGTGTTGACGTTATTTGAAGAGCGTCCACCCGCTGATATCGAAAAAATGGCGATTATCCTCAATCAATTAGATGGCAAGCTACCGGTAGCCGCGCCATTGGCTGTGATTGAATCTGATACCGCTGATGCTAATACAAACAGTGAGAACAGCTATGTTATTCATTACGAAAACAAAGCAATCACCTTGGTTCCCTGTCTAGCTGGCTCGCATCCTGAGCAAACCACGCCAGCGATGTGTCATGATATCGGTGTAGCACTAGCGATGCTGCATGAAACATTGCAAGCGCTACAGCCTGCTGAGCAATATGGCGTGCCTTTATATCCATGGAGCGATGTACGTGACCGTGAAATGCAGTTTATGCCAGGTGATGAAGCCAAGTTGATGAGTGATATTTGGCAGTCTTACCGCAATTTACCGCTTGAAACTTTGCCAAAAGGCTTATGTCATTTGGATATGTTTGCTGACAACACGCTATGGAACTTACAAAAAGGTGAGGAGCAATTAACGGGCTTGTTAGATTTTACCGAAGTCAGTGTCGAACATTATGTGATGGATATTGCCATTACTATCAATGACTTTTGTACGACTTGGGGCGATGCCGAGCAAGATGAACGAGTTCATTTTGATCGTAGTAAAATGGTAGCGTTTTTACAGGGGTATGAAGCCAAGCGCGCAATGAGCGAAGATGAAAAACGTGCGCTACCTGTAATGCTAGCAAAAGCGGCAGTGATTTTTTGGTTATTGCGTCTAAATGTGATTCATTACAACCGTACCGAAGGGCGTACAGGCGATAATATCATGGTCAAAAACCCTGACTTGATGAAACGTTTGGCCGCTTACCATTGGGCGCATGTCGAAAAATCGCAAAATACGGTATTTGTATTATTAAATAAGCAGGACAATCAAATTGTCGGTGTGTTTAGCAACATCACGCAAGCCGAGCAAGCGCAGGACACATTAAATAGTAGTGAGTCTGCTATCAAAGAATATAAGCTAGATCAATTACCGTAAGTATTACTGATTCACTTATTTTTGTACCAGCATCCAGTACTAAAATTTAGCACCAAAACCTCAGAGGTGAACCCATGACTGATCAAGTTGATAACTGGCACAAACTGGCACGCTTTGATACCAATATGCAGGGCGAGTTGCATGCCAATTTGCTGAGAAATAACAACATTACGGTATCGATGCAAGCGTTAAGTAGTATCCCAGGCATGAACTCAGGCGCGGTGCTATGGGTACAAGATACGGATTTAGCAGAAGCTCAGCGTATTTTGGATACCATACCAACTGATGGTGCAGCGCTGCTTGATGAAATGAGTGATGCTGACTTTGATGCGCTCAATAATAACAATGGTGGTAACGATTAAATGTGTCAACTCTTAGGAATGAACTGTAATACTCCAACGGATATTGGCTTTAGCTTTGCAGGGTTTCGCAAGCGTGGCGGCATGACGGACAGTCATGAAGATGGTTTTGGTATTGCGTTCTTTGAGCGTAGTGACTGTGTGAATAATGACGAAACGGTAAATGATTCAACGGGGCTGCGTTTGTTTCATGACAATCGCCCAAGCCATTTGTCACCAGTCGCTGATTTGGTCAATAACTACCCAATCAAAGCCATGAACGTCATTGCGCATATTCGTAAAGCGACGCAAGGACAGAACTGCTTGGCCAATACCCATCCGTTTGTGCGTGAGGTATGGGGTGAGCAGTGGGTGTTTGCGCACAACGGTCAGATGAATAGCGAGTTCATTAAACGCTGTCAGCGTCTGCAGGACAATGGCAATGCCTCACATTGTCAGCCCGTCGGCTCAACTGACTCAGAGATGGCCTTTTGTTATTTGGTTAATCGCCTAAAGAGCAGCTTTAAGTCGCGTCCTGACGACAAGACATTGTTTAACTTTTTGACCACACAATGCCGTTATCTATCTGCTAATGGACTATTTAATTGTTTGATATCAAATGGCAAGTGGCAGCTGGCTTATGCGGGTAGTTTATTGTTTTATCTTACGCGTAAAGCGCCATTTGGTGAAGCAAAACTGGCTGATGATGATATGGCGATTAACTTTGGTGATGTGACCACAGATACGGACAAAGTCACTATTTTGGTCACCGTACCATTGACTGAAAATGAGAAGTGGCAACAGTTAGCGGTAAATGAGTGCCTAATATTTCAAGATGGTGATGTCATTTATCAAGACAGTCCAAGCCAGCGCAAGTTTTTGACGATTGATGAAGGGATTGCGATTGCACGCGCGGTCGGGGCGAGTGTTTAGGAAGTGATAAACATCTGATACTATTTAAATGTAACCTCCACAACACCGCTTAAACTTCTCACCAGACCCGCAAATACACGGTTGCTTTTGCGTGATAGTCATCGCAACCGTCGGATCTAAAAAGTACCAGCGCGCATCGTTATCAGCCTTGCTTTTTACCTTTACAAAGGCAGATAGCTCATGATGCGTCTGTAATTCATTTGGCGTCTTAAAATAGGCTTTAAACTCAACTTGCGCGTGCCGTTTACCAAGCTTTGGGGTGTGTTTTACAATCTCTAGTCCTGCCCAGTCCGTTTCTTTTGCCCAACTCTCAATCGACTGTACGTCAAGTAATGCTTGCTGTGCAGGTACGGTGGTTTTTACAATGTAATCTGGTTTTACCAACACAAATGCACTATAGCGCGACCGCATGAGCCGCTCGGCTGTCTCTGCGCTCATACCATCTACCTGATCAATTTTGTCATTATAAAAAGCATCATGATAAGGCTGACAGCAGTCTTGATAGGATAGTGGCGTTGAGCCTACCGATGTTGATGCTGGATTGATTTGGCAAGGGCAAGTCTGTAGGGAAGGTTGCATATTTTACTCAAGGTTTTTTCGGGATTTGGTTCTGTAGTTTATATAGTTAGTCCTAAATAAAAGAGATATAACCATACGATACGGGTTAAATTTGTCTTGCTTGCTGTGCCTACGCAGACAGAGGCTGCGCAAATCTAATCCGTATAGCTGCATTTATTTTATAGTGGATTGACTATAACATTGTCAGATTTTAACGCCGCATACTCTCTATCATATCAGGCAGCATACCGACTTTGAGCTGTGCCCAAGGTGCTGGATCACGTAGCTGTTGCCAAAAAGGCTCAAAAGGCGGGGCAACATACAGCAGCAACAAAAGGATAATGTACAGTAGACAGTACCACCATTTATCATCATGCTGATAAAACTTCATCGCAGTACCTGATGAGCGCTTCATTTTCATATTGGATAAGTTAACGCTATAAAGCTCATCTAGGGTTAAATGTACCATAGCCCCACCAAATAAAAACAAACCATAAAACCAGCTGGTCGTTAGTGGCAACTGTAGTACAAAATAATTGAGATAAGTTAATCCCAGTCCGAGTATTGCCATATAAGGAACGGAGTGAATCACACCGCGATGCACCGTCATATTGGTGAATACATAAAATACCACATAGCGCATAAAGCCATAGCCTACCAGCCATAACGCCATCAATGATAATAAACTCAGTTCACTGCGCCAATGCATGACTAAACCAAAGGCGAAAATAAACGAAGTAATGTTGAACCCAAGCTTAATCGGTGTTGAATTATCCGAATCCAAGTCTGGTAACAACCCACCGATGGTGCCAAGTGCCACGCACACTAAAAACCCCGAGTCATTGATCAATCCAGCTTTATAAACCGTTAGACTCGCCGTGCCACTGACCATAAATGCAACGTTCAAGTGGGTGTTGAAATTTGCCATAAAAACTCATTTATCCATCGCGCTCAAAAAGACCTTTTGAGCTGCTCATCTAGTCGTAAAAAAGGGCACCATGATACCATAGCCCGCTCATACGTTTAATATAGACAACCCTTAAGAGAAAGCGTTTATGCCCACTAATGATTTACCTGTCATTCTTGACTCTGATGTCCGTGTTGAGAGCGCTACCGTGCTTGATAAAGACTTTGCCGAGATTGATTGGCAATCACCATGGATGTGTCACCTTAACCAACTGAGTAGTATCAGTGAAACCATTCAAAATCTAAGCACAATAGCAGCACCAAAAAATGAAATAGCAGGTGCGGTGATTGAGGAGCCGCTAATAGATGTCATCGCTGATATATTAAATACTGCGATTAATCGGCAGAGGAAAGAGACGCAGGGCTTTCTACCTACTACCAAGCCGACTGAAGACAATCAAGTGCAAGCTTTAAAGTTTGTCTCGCAGGATGCGCTACCTGAAGGTGAGGCGTATGAAAGTTTTATTGCAACGACTGGTAATATTCCGACGCGTGATAATTTACATGATTTATTTAACGGCAGTATTTGGCTGACGTTTCCGAAGACTAAGGCATTGCTCAATTATTATCATATGTTAGAGATAGCAGCACAAGGAGTCAGTGAGCGTCGAGGGCGTGTGCGAGATACTATCACTGTATTTGATGAAAATGGCGCCGTGCTCGTCACGGTAGATCCAAATATCGGCGAAGCGCTGATTGACTTTAATTGGCAGGCAAGTTTGGTGGTGCCACGCGCTCAATGGGACAATCCAAAACAACCAAGTTCGAGTGCTCAAGCCGCAGTCTATATCTTTGGTCATGCCTTACTTGAGCAACTGATACATCCACGCAAACCTCTATGCGCTCACAGCATTGTCATTCATGTTTCACAAGCGTTCTTTGCCTTATCATTAGCTGAGCGTATGAGCCGCTTGGATAATAAGGTTGCCGAATATATGAATACATTATTATCAAACGATGACGTCAAACCGCAACAGCTTGCACCACTGCCTATTTTAGGTGTGCCACACTTTTGGTCAGACAATATTGATCCGCGCTTTTACGATGATAACTATGTGTTTCGCAGTGGTCGTCGCAAAAAAATAATGAATGCAAAGTAATAAGGGCGATAGACAGCAGTGAGTATCTAAGCCTTTATTACGTTTACGATTGTGCCACGATTTGACTACGTCTAGGCGTTAACAAAGGCCGACATCTTTGTTATGGTAAAAGAACGTTATTGTTGAATCTAAGGTTTGAATTTATGCATCAGATTCCAAGTAACGATTGTCTCCAACAAACAATTATCTCTAACAAACAATGATGAAGGATTTATCTAGCCACCAATTATCAGCATAAGCGTTAAACCGTTTATGTTCAGGATATATAACAATGATAAGGAAGCTACTATGAGCGATATTTTTGATGTAAAAGACACGATTACGGTCGATGGCAAGGAACATGCCTACTACAGCCTACCAAAGCTGACCGAAACCTATGAGCATATCAAAACGCTGCCATTCTGCATGAAAATCGTATTAGAAAACCTACTACGTAACGAAGATGGCGGTCAGTCTGTAGGCAAAAACCATATCGAAGCGGTTGCTAACTGGGATGCAGGTGCTGAGGCGTCAAAAGAGATTGCCTTTATGCCAGCGCGTGTGGTCTTGCAGGATTTCACTGGTGTGCCTTCAGTGGTTGATTTGGCTGCGATGCGTGATGCCGTGGTCGAGCTTGGCGGTAATGCTGAGCAGATCAATCCATTTATTCCTAGTGAGCTGGTCGTTGACCACTCTGTACAGGTCGATGCTTATGGCCGCGAGGACGCGCTTGATCTCAACGAAAAGATTGAATTCAAACGCAACAACGAGCGTTATGAGTTCCTACATTGGGGGCGTAACGCCTTTGAAAACTTCGTTGTCGTACCGCCAGCAACGGGTATCGTGCATCAGGTCAACCTTGAGTATTTAGCACGTGTGGTTATGGCCGCAGATGTCGATGGCGAGCTGACAGCCTATCCTGACACCGTCTTCGGTACAGACAGTCACACCACTATGATTAATGGTATCGGGGTGCTTGGTTGGGGCGTGGGCGGTATCGAAGCGGAAGCGGCGATGCTCGGTCAACCTTCATCGATGCTGATTCCACAAGTGGTCGGATTTGAGCTGACAGGTAAGCTGACCGAAGGCGTCACGGCAACTGATTTGGTACTGCGTGTGGTTGAGATGCTGCGCGCACATGGCGTGGTCGGTAAGTTCGTTGAGTTTTATGGTGAGGGCTTACACAGTATGCCGCTTGCGGATCGCGCGACCATTGCCAATATGTCACCAGAGTACGGTGCGACATGTGGTATTTTCCCAATTGATCAAATGGCGATTGATTACCTGCGTCTATCAGGTCGTGATGAAGCACAGATTGAGTTGGTCGAACAGTATGCCAAGGCGCAAGGCCTATGGCACGATGCCGATACACCAGCGGCGACTTATTCGAGTAAGTTAGAGCTGGATTTATCTTCTGTACAACCAGCATTGGCTGGCCCCAATCTGCCACAGCAGCGTATTAACCTGTCTGATATGCATGAGAAGTTTGGCGAAACGCTAGAGAAGATGAACAAAGACCGTAAAATAGAAGCGGATGGTAAAATACGCTTTGATCAAGAAGGCGGCGAGCAAGAGCAAGCAGATGATTTGGCTGCTGAACCACAGATAGAAGTCGATACAAGTGATGACAATCTTCAGCATGCTCCGGCAAATAACGTCTTTTCGACTGTCAGTATCGATGATAAGCAGCACAAATTGAGAGATGGGTCGGTAGTTATTGCCGCCATTACTTCTTGTACCAATACCTCAAACCCAGCAGTAATGATTGGTGCGGGTTTGGTCGCCAAAAAAGCAGCGGCCAAAGGTCTAAAAGCCAAACCATGGGTCAAGACTTCACTGGCTCCAGGCTCAAAAGTGGTGACAGATTATCTAGAAAAAACCCATTTGATGGATGAGTTAGAAAAAACAGGCTTCTACCTAGTAGGTTATGGTTGTACAACTTGTATCGGTAATTCAGGACCACTGCCTGAGGCTATTGAGAAAGGCATTGAAGAAAACGACTTGGTCGCTGCTGCGGTGCTATCAGGTAACCGTAACTTTGAAGGTCGTATTCACTCACATGTGAAGGCCAGTTATTTGGCATCACCACCGCTAGTGGTAGCTTATGCATTGGCAGGTACGGTCGATATTGATCTAACGACCCATCCACTAGCACAAGACCAAGACGGCAATGATGTCTACTTAAAAGACATTTGGCCGACCTCTGATGAGATCAATGAGTTGATTGCCAATAACATCGATGCTGATATGTTCCGCAAAAACTACGGCGAAGTGTTTGACGGCAGTGCCGCGTGGAATGCGATTAGCTCAGCAGATAGCCAGTTGTATCCGTGGAGCGAGGAGTCAACTTACATCAAGAACCCACCGTTTTTTGATGGTATGACCATGGAGCCAGAAGGTATTCCTGATATCCAAGGTGCACGTATCCTAGGTCTGTTCGGTGACTCGATCACCACCGATCATATCTCACCAGCGGGTAATATCGACCCGGACTCACCAGCAGGTAAATACTTGCAGGAGCGTGGTGTGATGGAAGCAGACTTTAACAGCTATGGCTCACGTCGCGGTAACGATGCCGTTATGACTCGTGGTACTTTTGCCAACATCCGTATCAAAAACACTATGATGGGCGGTAAAGAGGGCGGTTACACCTATTATTTCAATGGTGATAGTGCAACGCTCCAAGACGGCGAAGAAATGCCCATTTATGACGCAGCGATGAAGTACAAAGAAGACAAGCGTCCGTTAGTCGTGCTCGGCGGAGCAGAGTACGGCTCTGGTTCCAGCCGCGACTGGGCAGCCAAAGGTACGATTTTACTCGGCGTAAAAGCCGTATTAACCAGCTCATTCGAGCGTATTCACCGCTCAAACCTAGTGGGTATGGGCGTATTGCCGTTGACCTTTAAAGACGGTGAAAATGCAGCTACTTATAAGTTGGATGGTTCGGAAGTATTGAGCATCACAGGTTTAGACAATGGCGAGAGCAAAACGGCCAACGTTACGGCCACTCGTGCCGATGGTTCTACCGAGAACTTTGAGGTCAATGTTATATTACAAACGCCAAAAGAGCGTGAATACGTGCGCCATGGCGGTGTATTGCACTATGTACTACGTCAACTGGCTGCTGAGAGTAAAGACGCAGGCTAGTGAGGTAATAGACTTAGCATGGTAAAAAGCCCAATCCCTATAAAGTAGGGGATTGGGCTTTTTTATTAAGTAACCGGGTGTTATATCGGTATAGTTGCGTTCAGATAACTTCGACACAAGGAAA
>NZ_JBQSVP010000120.1:0-9464 GCF_052376345.1 Psychrobacter sp. AOP5-GZ1-6
AGTGGTAATAGCGGTAATCGTATAATAGAGCCACTATAGTATCAACTTGGCTGAGTATCACAGTGTGTGGTTGATACCCAGCTTTTTTGGTTTATCTTATTGCGAATTAAAGTGTGGCTACATGTTAAGATTTTTGGCAGTTAAATAGCACTTCTTCCTCTTCAATCGCCACATCACTGTCTAGTGTTTTATTGCGCAATGTTGCTTCGTCGCCATTTACTTGCCATATGATACCGTGAGTATCATCCAGTCCAATCTCACCTACATAGACTTGTGTATTGGCATCAGTGTTGCTATCTGAGGTAGCGACCAAATCGTAATCTAGACCATCGATGATTAAGTTTGCGGTGTGTGGTGTGCTGTCATCATGGTAAGACACACCAATAGTAGCAGTTGGCTCACAGGTAAACGGCGTGCCTGCACTGGCATGATCATGTCCTTCGTGATCATGTCCTTCGTGATCGTGTCCTTCGTGATCGTGTCCTTCGTGATCGTGTCCTTCGTGATCGTGTTCTTCGTGATCATGTTCTTCGTGATCATGTTCTTCGTGATCGTGTCCTTCGTGATCATGTTCTTCGTGATCGTGTCCTTCGTGATCATGCTCTGCCGTTACTTCTTCAGATGCTGCTGTATCTGTACTAGGCTGACAGCCTAATAATGAGCCTGTCATGATACTTCCGATTAATGCAGCGCCTGCAAGTTTAGAGAATGATAGAGAGTCAGTCATATTATAAGTTCTCGAATAAGTGAAAATTAAGATATGTTATAATATAACAATAGACGGATAAAATAAAGCCGATGCTGGAGAATATCCAACATCGGCTTATTAGGAAACGCACTCAATGTAAATACTATCTACCGCTTAAATATTAAACATTAAAGCGGAAGTGCATGACGTCGCCATCTTGCACGATATAAGTTTTACCTTCTAGGCGTGATTTACCAGCGGCTGCTGCGCCTTTTTCACCGTTGTATTCGATAAAGTCATCATAAGCGATGACCTCAGCACGAATGAAACCGCGCTCAAAATCAGTATGAATCACACCAGCAGCTTGCGGGGCTGTAGCGCCAACAGCAACAGTCCATGCACGCACTTCTTTGACACCAGCGGTAAAGTAAGTCTGCATATCAAGCAAATCATAACCACCACGAATGACTTGATCTAGACCTGCTTCTTCCATATCCATTTCAGCCAAGAAGTCTTTTTTGTCTTCTTCGTCAAGCTGAGCAATCTCAGCTTCGATTTGGTTGCATAGTGCGATGACGATAGAGTCTTCACCAGTGGCATAGTCGCGCACTGCATCAAGGTATGGGTTGTTTTCAAAGCCATCTTCAGCGACGTTAGCGATATACATGGTTGGCTTTAGGGTGATTAGACCATAGCTTCTGATTAGTTTTTTCTCATCAGCGTCTAGGCCAGCAGCGCGAGCAGCTTTACCTTTTGCTAATAATGGCTCAATTTTTTTGAACACATCTAGCATGGCTGCAGCGTCTTTATCACCGCCTTTGGCTTTTTTGGTCAAGTTAAATACCGCACGCTCTACAGCTTCTAAATCTGCCAATGCCAGTTCGGTATTGATGGTTTCGATGTCATCAATTGGGCTGACGCGTCCATCAACGTGTACCACATTGTCATCATCAAAACAGCGTACGACGTGAGCAATCGCATCAGTCTCACGGATATTGGCTAGGAACTGGTTGCCCATGCCTTCGCCTTTTGATGCGCCTGCGACCAAGCCTGCGATATCGACAAACTCCATGGTCGTTGGCAGTACACGTTCAGGGATGACGATGTCAGCCAGTTTCTTTAGACGTGGATCTGGTACTGGCACGATACCCGTGTTGGGATCTTTGGTACAAAACGGGAAGTTTTCAGCGGCGATACCCGCTTTGGTCAAGGCGTTAAACAAGGTGGATTTACCCACGTTTGGTAGGCCAACGATGCCGCAATTAAAACCCATAGCATTCTCTCAATATAGTAATAAAATCAGTTGGTATAAAGATTGGTTAAATGATAAATCAAAATTGGGCACATTGTAGCAAATTTACCTGAATAGGGGTGAGGTTGTTGCGTTGTAGACTGATATTTAGCATCTGTTATTGCTAGTAATTTTGCCATTTTATCTATTATGGTAAGCTGTACTATAAAATGAGCAACTGATCTGATAGCAATATCAAAGGTTCATCCTTTGTAAAGGCGATTAACATAAACAAAAGGCCACTTCTTATAATGACGACCACAATTTTTAATACACGCCGCTATAGTTATCCGCAGAATTTTCTTGAAATGAAACCTAAGCTGGCTCAGCTTGAGCAGGCAATCAAAAAGCTAGAAGCAAATCTGATTGATACTGCTGAGGCGGCAAATATCAAATTATTAGATCAAAGATTGGATAGTGGTGCGGGGTTAGAGGTCGATTATGCCAGTGAGTTAAATCCAGATCAGCTAATGGCTGCAACGACTATCGAAGGCAAGGTGTTGGTCATCGCTGGTGCAGGTTCTGGTAAAACCAAAACACTCACTTATCGAACCAGCTATCTGTTAGAGAATGGGGTGTCGCCTAAAGATATCTTGCTACTCACCTTTACCCGAAAAGCGGCCAATGAAATTAAAAATCGTGCAAAGACGCTATTGACCAGCCGTTTGTCTGATGAGGATTTGGCTAAGGATAAGCTGCCAACTGATAAGTGGCTCAACGACATTGCTAGCGGCACTTTTCATTCATTTTGTAATATGCTGCTGCGCCAGTATTCAGGGCTGCTTGGTATTAATCCTCGATTTACGATTTTAGACACGGGTGATAGTGAAGATGCGATTGATCTAATTCATAAAGAAAAGAAGTATCCCACCCAAACCAAAAACCAAGCGTTTCCTCGTAAAAAGACCCTACAAAACATCTTTTCAACCTCTAGAAATAGACGCATTCATATCCGCGACTTGATAGAAGATAGTTACCCTGATATAGCTGTACATATTCCTATCATTGAGCAGCTGGCGGTTGACTTTCATGAGTATAAGCGAGCCAATCATCTTTATGACTTTGACGATATTATTAGCCAAGTGGTACGTCATCTAAAGACCAATGATAAATTTCGACAACTACTACAACGTCAGTACCGTTACGTGATGGTCGATGAATATCAAGACACCAATATTCCACAAAAAGAGCTGATAGATTTGATTTGTAAGCCTGAGTCTGTATCGCTCATGGTCGTTGGTGATGACAATCAGAGCATTTATGCCTTTCGCGGTGCCAATTATGAAAACATCTTGTTGTTTGGTGAGAGTTACCCCGATGCCAAGTTGATCAAGCTTGAGCAAAATTATCGTAGTACGCCTGCCGTTTTAGACTATATCAATGCCTTGTCAGCACAAATCACGCTAGGCTATCAAAAACAGCTGTACTCTGATGCATTAGTAACAGGAATCAAGCCGGTATTTAGTCGCTTGCGTGATGAGACCCGTGAGGCCAAATATATTGCTGATAAGATCATCAAGCTAAAATCAGAATTTGATTATGACGACTTTGCTGTATTGTGCCGAACGTCATTTCAGTCCAACTATGTCCAATTAGAATTTATGGAGCGTCATATTCCATTTATTGTCGTGGGTGGTATCAAGTTTATAGAAAGACGTCATATAAAAGACGTCTTGGCATTCGTAAAGATACTTTATAACCCCAATGACACGATCGCATGGCACCGTATTTTGACCTTGTTTAAGGGAGTAGGGTCAGTCACCGCGACGCGTTTGACCCAAGCAATTAATGCGGACAATAATTCGTTTGAGCCATTAACTACGGCAAAGTTTGCCAAAAAAAGCGAGCAGCTTGAGCCTTTGTATCATCTACTTACCAAAGCAGATCGGGCAAAATCTGTCAAAACAGTCATTGAGCAGATTCTGAAGTTTTATACGCCTATTCTAAAAACGATTGAGGAGAATTGGCGAGAGCGTAGTGAGGACTTCCGTGTACTCAAAAAACTGGCAACAGAATATAGCAGTCTTGATAGTTTCTTAGAAAACCTAGCACTTGATCCACCTAATGACTCAGTGGCGACGGCCAGTCAGTCTAAAACAAAGAATACCGACAAAGTCACTATCTCAACCATCCATAGCGCCAAAGGACTAGAGTGGCCAGTGGTGTTTGTCAATTCATTGGTTGATGGTATGACGCCGCATCATCGCTCGCTCGACGATTTTGAGGAATTAGAAGAAGAACGTAAGCTGTTTTATGTGGCCTGTAGTCGTGCTAAGTCTCAGCTTTATCTGACGGCACCTGATTACTTGTCTAGCTATTCAGGGTATTTTGACAAGCCGTCCCGCTTTATCGCCGAGCTATCTGCGAATGAGGTGACGATTAAGACCGCTAAAAAACCTAGAAAAGAAAGTGATGAGCCAGTGTGGTGGTGAGGTTTCGCAGATATAATCACCACCCATTGAGCTTTATATATTTAAGCGTCCGTCTCTGCTTGACTAGCTATACTGGCATCACTGTCACTGTCGAGTAAGGGCTCCTCAGTAGTAGTGACAACTCTGGATACAACATATGAGCTGCTATACGTAGCGTCCGTAGCGATTGGGTAAATCTCTAATCGCTCCAATTCTGCTAATAAGTCTTGAGTGACTTCCTCTTTGCGAGTGACAAAGGTAGAGGCAAAGCAGCGCCAAAATTTCCAGCCAGCACGCTCCAAAATCCGCTGACGTTGTATGTCGCTGTCCCACTTATCAGGCCCATGATATCTATCTCCATCACACTCGATGGCTAGGCTGTTGTCGTTTTCACCTTCGACCACCATATCGATTCGGTAAGCACCTGCTGTTACTTGTGGTACGACGCGATAGCCTTTTTCAATCAGAAGATCAAAGACTTCTTTTTCAAAGGGTGACTCACATTTATCACGTAATTCTGTGACTTCTTCTTCATCTTGCATGAATGGTGCCTGAAAGTGTTTGATAAGCTCTGATCGGTAATGATCAGCTTGGCTAAGCTCATTCAGCTCAATACTGCGCACCAAATACATTCTATCGCGCGCTCTGGAAGCAGCGACGTTCATCCGCTGGGCAAAGGTATCTCTGGTTTGTGCATGGGCGGCACCTGGTGCCACAACCAATGATAAAAACATGATGTCGCGCTCTTTGCCCTGAAAGGTTCTAGCATCACCGCAGGCAATGTCAAAATCAGTCATGAGTGTTTCATCCAACTCTTTATTTAGCATCTCCATAATACTGTGTGCTTGCTTATTGCCTAATAATGAGACAACACCAATGGTTTTACCCTTATAAGCTGGGTCAGAAACAATGGTTTTTATTTCATTAACGATAAACCTGACTTCTGAGGGGTTAATATCAGAACCTTTCGCACGATAGCCATCGGTGACATAGATATCAATCAATGGTGGGTCTAAGCGCTCTGAGGGTTTGGCTCTACGTAATGGTATCAGCTCATGATTATAAAACTCACGTTTAGAGAACTCAATAATAGGGGCCACACTACGAAAGTGCTCTTTTAACATCACACTGCTATCCGCAAACACCACTTTAAATAAGTCATAGATTGAGCGATCAGGCGACATCTGTGAGCGATAAACAGGGACCTGGTTGCTCAGATACTGTGCCATCAGATGGCGAATTTTTTCGATATCGAGACCGACGCCTTCTGGTGAGACTTGTTTATCGTCACCAACGATCAACACTTTTTTGGCTCGCATGATGGCTGGCAGCGCTGTTAAATCAGATTGAGAGGCTTCATCGATAACAACTAAGTCAAAACTGCCGAATTCTGCTGGCAGGGATTCAGAGATACGATAATGCGGCATGATCCAACATGGAATAGCAGCACTTGCGCCTGTAGAGGCTTCTCGCGCTTCACGGCGATAATAATGTGCACCTTTACCGGTTCCTTTACCGATACGCATAATGGCAGAGCGGTATTTTTCCAAAGAAGCTCTGACGTTCGGCGTCGCATTTTCGGCGACTTTTAGCCACGCTCGCTTGGTGATGGCTTTTTGATAAAGTCTTGCCAAGTCTGACTCTAAATTGCCACGAGTTTTGGCCAGTTGCACCAACTCTTTACGACCATCGATGCTGTCGATAAAGCTTCTTAATCGGCTGAGACGCCAAATTTTCTGCCAGTCATTAGGTAATAAGTCATCTATTTGTGTTGTATTTTGAGCGTTAGCACAAGGCGTATGGCGTAACTGTTCGGCCCAAAGTGGTGCGCCATTGTTTTCGATAAGCTTGGTAATGGTCGCGACTGTTTGTAGATCGGCTGCAAGATTTCTTACTCGTTTTAGATCATTTAGCAGGTCTTTCCATATAGTTTGTAATGCATCATCAGATAAAGTGGTACTACCAATTTTCTGATTGAAAAAGGCAATGGTTTTGTCGCTAATGTCACCGTCACAATCAGTAAGCTCATCCAGTAACCTCTCTTTTAACTTGCTACTTTTTATCAGGTTATGTCTTTTTAGATGTTGATTAAGTATATGACTTATCTCAACCAAAGCTTCTTTATCATAACGTATTTTCTTGTTGGTATTACTGGTATCCCACTCTATGAATATAGTACGTAGTGCCTGTTGAATATCATTTTGTAGACGATTGATATCAAAAACGGCCTCATATAAGTAAGCGGCTGAATTTAAATCAGATAAGACATCAGGTGATACCTCAAATATGGGTAAAGGTAGATCATTGGATAATACATTCCAGCGCAAGATAAGCTCTAGCGTTTTTTTTCTAAAGGCTATAAAGTTTAATACGTATTGCCAATCTTGTGCGCTTGAGGGTGGTGATGCGAGTATCCTAATAGATTCAAGGCATTTTTTTTCTGCCGATTTACCAAAAATACCTATTAAACCAAAAGGTTTTCTACCTTCAGATAAATTAGTGATGGCATCGACCAGTTCTGGATTTTTATCTACGTTGTCAGGCAGTGAGATTGGTTTGCTTAAATAAACTGATCTCTCGTTAAACAGTGCTTTGATTTCGGTATTCAGCGTATTTAAATGCTCAATGATGTCTTGCTTGGCATTATCAGCCAGGTGCGGTTGGATATGAGTTGTCCAGTCTTGTTTAGCATTCTCAACTTTTTCAAGAAGATAGATTAAACGAGAGGTGTTAGCAGCTGTATTATAAGCAATGCTCAAAGTGTTAGCACTGTGTTCCATCAAGCTTGGTAGTTCGCCTTGCTCCTCAGCTGCTTGTGATTCGTTCAGGTAACTTAAATCTCTGTGCAACTGTATCATCGTATTGGTAGTAGGAATATCTGCAATCGCAGGTATTTTTTTATTAAGATAATGTAAGTCGCTGCCAAGTTTGATTCTGGCATTTTTTAGTTCAGTTATATCATTATGAGTAAACTGAGGCTTAAATACCTCTTCTATACCCAATGTATCAGGAATGCTGTCTATAAGCTGTCGATTTTGAGCAATCTCAGTCGCAGCATCTATTGGCTTGATAGTTTCGTTATCCATGACGATATCATCAAGGTTTAACCGTGCCCAAGCCGTAATTTTTTGGTCGGTACTGGCCAATTGTGCATGAATAGTATCGATTTGATCATCTAGCATCACGATATCTTTTTGGTAGGCCTCGCGATTGATACCTGATAATTCGCTTGATATCTTTTTGACGGTATGTTCAAACTGCTTTAGGCCTTCGTTTTCGCTGGTGAGTAAGCTCACAGCGAGCGGTCTTATCGATTCAGGCAACTGCTCTTGTAGTACCTTTAGGGCAGGATCTTTCATGGAGGTGACCAAAACTCTCTGGCCAAGCGCTAAGTAATGACAGATAACATTGGCGATGGTGTGCGTCTTGCCTGTACCTGGTGGACCTTGCACGACCACACCATCGTGTACATCTAGCTGCTGTATGATTTGTACTTGCTCATCGTTGAATGCTTTGGGGAAATAGAGCTCAGTTGGCGTGCTGGTATAATTTTCGCTACCACCTACCATAGATAGGCCCCGATAAGCGGACAATACGACTTCTTTATTTTCGGTTGCAGGCTCTGTCAGCATAGCTTTGAGGGCGTTTGGCAAATTGCCATCAGAGACCGTTTCGAGTTGCGTAGATAGTTTTTCCAGATCTTGCAAAAATATATTATTGCTTCTCGGGCGAGCCATGATTACCCAAGTATCTGTTACGATAAGGTTGTGCTGTGCTGTAGGTATTTTGCGCTCATCTGCAGTAGTATGGTCTGGTTGATAAACACCAGAAGCGTCAAGCAATGTCACCGCTGATTTTAAGATAGGCTCATAGCTACTTGGTATAAATGGATTTAGCAATACATTTTCTGATTCATAAAATGCTTTGGTGTTTTTTAGCAGTTTGCCCAAACCTTGATTTTCTTCTATAGAAAAAGGCTCAGTTTCAAGTGTAGGTACAGATAGCGTAGGCTTGATAAGTAACGCCATGGTTTTTTGATCTAAGGTAATTTCAACAGATTGCGTTAATAGGGGATACTTGATTTGCTTGCTATTTGACTCATTGTCAGCATTTATTTTTGTAGCAATACCGATACCCCATACCAATTCTAGCTGTGCATCAGCGAGATTGCCTTGAAGCTTTTGATTAAGCATGAACAGATTGGAATACAGCGTGATACTTTGACGTATTCGCTTTTCTGTTGCTACCCAAGGTTTCCAGATATTTTGGATGTAATCGTTAAATTCATTTTGTACAGCGTCTTTTTTAGGAAAGTTTTTTAGATGAATTTTTGCTTTTGAGTATTCCGCTACATTTGATGTCTTATCTGGATAATTATCATCGAAATGGGTGTCTTTAACCTCAAATGATGTGAATATTTCACTCGAATCAGAAGATAGTAGGTTGTCATCTATTAATAATTGGACAGAAGTTTTTTCTTTTAATGATGGTTGATCACTAAATTTGCTTGGAAATACTAACCAATGTGCTAATAGGGTACTGCTCGGTTTTGGTACCGAATTTTCACGCAACCGTTCTAAACGTAGCCAAACATCCTCAGAAGTATCGTTTGTGGTATTTAGGCTAATACCTGGCAAATTTAATACATGCTCTTCTATACAAGTAAAGTCACTGTGCTTTGTGAAGTCTTGAATAGGTGCTTTTTTCATCAAAGTACATTGTTTAATAAATTCAATCTGAGAGGCCAATCGTTGCGTGTAAATGCTCATTTATTACGTATTCCTAATCATCAAAAACTATTGATTAATTGGCTGATATTTTGTTGATTTCATCGTATTAGCCCCATTTTTTACGACAGGTGAGAGCAATACGATTTTTGGATAAAACCAAACTATAGCACAGAAACTAATATCGATAAGCTATATCTAATATTTGTAATATTTATCGTTAGCAGCTATTGCTATAGGTATTATCAATTCAACCTGTTCGTTAATTTTCTTTAATATTACTTATTAAAAATAATTTTAAAAAACTATATAACCAAAAGTATTTAATTTAAAAATATTTCACAAAT
>NZ_JBQSVP010000121.1:0-9206 GCF_052376345.1 Psychrobacter sp. AOP5-GZ1-6
AATATATATCTGATGACCGCTTTTAAGCTTGATCGTGCCTGTTACATTGCGACTATTGAGTGTATAAGCACTGTGGCTACTGTTATTAGGCGGTGATGATGTAATAGTAGGAAAGGTAACAGTGGTAAAACCAGGCTCATTAGGGCGAGTATAGCGGTGGATGAAAGTCTGACCAGATGGCATCATACAAACAATCTGGTAGCTTACATTTTTAAACACTGGTTTTTCTAAAATATTTGAAATTTCAGTGTCTGTTATACCGACATGCTCCGTCATTTCATATTGTAATGAATAGAAGGTATCAATACTCCGTTGCTCATTATTTTGTTTTATCTCGTGAAAGAGCGCGAAATAATACATCACTAGCATCGTTAACAATGTCAGTGCATAAAATATAAGTAAGCGTCTTAAGGACTGAAACTGTTGCATGAAAGCGTGTTCCTATATCGACACGAGAAAACATAGTGGGTGAATCATAATTTGGGTACGGTAGTCGGTTTGCTAGAAGTATTCTGCTTTTTAGGCTCTACTGCTATTATAAAGATAAACGATGTCATTAGTAACGCCTGATTGCCATCGTTACAATCATGGCACAACACTAGAAACTCACCTATAATGAACGAATTAACCTTATATAATGCACGATTATGACTACAATTGCTCCTACATCAGATTTACCTACGCCCTCGATCACTCATGATTCTCTCGCTATCAATCGATTGAAGGTAGTATTTGCGGGAACGCCCGAATTTGCCGCTATTAGTCTGGAGTCACTAATCAGTCAGCAAGACGTGCTGAATATAGAGATTGTCGCGGTGTACACGCAGCCTGATCGCAAAGCAGGTCGTGGCCAAAAAGTATCTGCCTCTGCGGTGAAAGAAGTCGCACTAGCAAACGATATCCCTGTAGAACAACCAGTCACCTTTAAAAAATCAAGTGATGAGGGTCTGGCTGCTCGAGCAGTGCTGCAATCATATCAGCCTGATGTCATGATTGTTGCTGCTTATGGATTGATTTTACCTATCGGTGTATTAGAGACACCGACACATGGTTGCTTAAATATTCATGCCTCACTATTACCGCGTTGGCGCGGTGCGGCTCCTATCCACCGTGCCTTATTGGCAGGGGATGATGAGACGGGTATTACTATTATGCAGATGGATAAGGGCTTAGATACTGGCAATATGATTTACAAAACCAGCTCTCGTATTGAAGCTGATGATACTGCTGCCAGTCTACACGATAAAATGGCTGCGCTTGGTGCGAATGCAATCAGTACCGTGTTGCAAGATTTGCCACATTATCAAGCACAAGCTGTGGTTCAAGATGAGAATCAGGCGAATTATGCTGAAAAACTAATCAAAGCCGAGGGTGAGATTGACTGGACACAGCCTGCGGCCGCTATTGAACGCCAAATTCGCGGACTGACACCGTGGCCGGGTGCTTATACGTTTTTAGCAGGGCAGCGCGTTAAAGTATTGGCCAGCTTGCCAATCAATGCGTCGCAGCAAACCAATGAGCCTGCAGGTACTGTTATTAGTGTTGGGCGTAATGCTGTTTTGGTTGCTTGTGGCAAAGCGAATGACGCTGAATTATCAGCCACGACTCTAGCCATTACTCATTTACAGTTTGCAGGCGGTAAACCTCAGACGGCTGAGCAAGTTTGCCATGGTAATCAGCTCAATGATGGCGACAAATTTACGACAGAATCAAAATAACCAAATCTAACTTAATGCTAGTTTATCCTATCTCAACAAGACGCTATCCGATGATACGTCAAGGAAATAAAATTTAATGAGACACAACAGTACTGCGCCTAGAAACAATGCACCTAGAAATAACAAGCTCAAACCATCAAGCAATCTTATTATGAATGGTAGCGTACGTGTGCGTGTGATTCGTACCTTACTGGCTATTCAAAATGGTCAGTCGCTCTCAAGTGTCCTTGATCCATTACTAAATAGTCTGCATGACGGTGACAAAGGCTTTGCACATGCGCTGCTACTAACCACACTGCGCCAGTGGCATGCGCTGGCACGTTTGCTAGATACACTTGCAGACAATCCTATCGATGAAGTTGAGGTGCGCACCACCATTCAAGTGGGTTTGGTTCAGCTGCTTTATTTAGAAGTGGCTGACCATGCTGCGATTCATGAAACCGTTGAAGCTGCCAAAGAGATTGAGTTTGCTCATTCTACTGGTTTAGTCAATGCTATTTTGCGCAAAGTCGCTAAAAATCCAAGTAAATTTCGTAAGAAGTGTGATAAGAAGCATAGCCTACCGAATTGGCTCGCTTATCAGCTTAAGCAAGACTGGAGCGAGCAGTATGATGAGCTAACACAAGGCTTACGCCAACCAGCACCAATGTTTTTACGAGTAAACTCATCGGTGACTTCGGTAGAAGATTATCAGAATGCATTGTATGGTGCAGAAATTGATGCGGACATCGTTGAACTAACGACTGGTTTTAAATTATTGAACGCGTCAGAGTCTAGCGCGGCTACAACGCTATCAACCAAAGGTATTAGATTGCATCAAAGCACTGCTGTTAACGCTTTGCCTGAGTTCGCTTTAGGGACTGCTAGTGTACAAGACATGCATGCGCAATTAGCTGCACCCATTATTAATCAAGCATTGATGGCTAAGCTCAGTGCTGACGATACTGAGAGTGGCAGCGACAGTGTTGAGAAAGAGATACACATCTTAGATGCCTGCGCTGCACCTGGTGGTAAATTGGCTCACTGGTTAGAGATTACAAGCGCTAATGATGAATCATCATTGTTTCACGTGAAACAAGATGATGCTGAAACGTCGCCTACGACTGCTAATGCTAATGTCAAGGTAACGGCTATCGATAATGAAGCACCACGTATCGAGCGTATTCGTGAGAACTTACAGCGCCTAAATCTGAGTCAGCATGATTTGCAGCAAGCAGAGAACAGCATTGCATTGAACATTGTCTGTGCGGATGCAACCAGATGGCAGCATGGCAAGAACAAAAAAGCGGCGACAAATGAGCCGGTATTTGATGCGATATTGCTTGATTCTCCTTGTACCGCGACTGGCGTGATTCGTCGTCATCCTGATATCAGTATCCTGCGTACCGAAGAAGACATCGAACAGACGGCGCTACTGCAAGCTGATATCTTGCATAACTTATGGCCACAACTCAAAGCAGGTGGTTATCTGTTGTACGTGACTTGCTCTATCTTAAAACAAGAGAACGTTGAGCAAATGCAGGACTTTATCACTCATCATAATGATGCGGTAGCGATTGAGTTTACGGAGGATTGCAGCTGGGGTATCGAACAGGCGATTGGTCGTCAGTGCTTACCGATTGATAGCGAGAGTGGCGATGGTTTTTATTATGCGTTGTTGCATAAAACTGCCGAATAAACCGTTTTTAACTATTGAATAACATTATTGTAGACAGGACAATCTAATGAAATATATCAGTACCCGTGGTCAGACAGCGCCGATGGATTTTAGTGATGTGCTTTTGATGGGTCTTGCCCCAGATGGTGGTTTGATGCTACCTGAGCATTATCCAAACATCGATAGCGCAACGCTTGATGAGTGGCGTGCGCTTAGCTATCCAAAGCTTGCGATGGCGATTATGCAGCGTTTTGCAACAGATATCCCTACGGCCGATCTACAAGACCTCATTGAGCGTACTTATACTGCCGAGGTGTTTGGCTCTGATGAGATTGTTCCTGTTCGTAAACTTGAAGATAATTTATATATCCTAGGATTATCAAACGGTCCAACACTAGCATTTAAAGATGTTGCGATGCAGTTCTTAGGTAACGCCTTTGAATATGTGCTTAAGAAAAAAGACGCACGTATTACCATCATTGGTGCGACAAGTGGCGATACAGGTAGTGCAGCAGAGTATGCACTGCGTGGCAAAGAAAATATCGAAGTCTTTATGCTATCACCACACGGAAAAATGAGTGAATTCCAACGTGCGCAGATGTATAGCTTGACTGACGATAATATTCATAATATCGCTATCGATGGTATGTTTGATGACTGCCAAGATATCGTCAAAGCGTTACAACAGGACGCTGAGTTCAAAGCTGCCTACAATCTAGGTACAGTGAATTCTATTAATTGGGGTCGCATCCTAGCGCAGATCGTTTACTACTTTAAAGCTTATTTTGCGGTCACTACTAGCAACGATGAAAAAGTCAGCTTTAGCGTACCGTCAGGTAACTTCGGTAATATTTGTGCTGGTCACATTGCTCGTGAAATGGGGCTACCGATTGATCGATTAATCGTTGCTACTAATGAAAACGATGTGTTGAATGACTTCTTCAACCAAGGTGCTTATCAGCCGCGTCCGACTGAAAAGACTTATGTAACGTCAAGTCCATCAATGGATATCTCAAAAGCATCTAACTTTGAGCGTTTTGTTTATCTGCTATTAGAGAAAGATAGTACCCGCGTCCATGAGCTGTTTGAAGGGGTGAAATCTGGTCAAGGTTTCGATTTATCTGAGCTAATGGAAGCGGTTAATACTCGTTATGGATTCGCTGCTGGCAAGTCTACCCACAGTGATCGTTTGCAAACCATCAAAGCCCTTTATGAGCAATTTGGTGAGTTGGTCGACCCTCATACTGCTGATGGCATCAAAGTCGCCAAAGAGTTGCAGCAAGAGGGTGAAGTGATTGTCTGTGCGGAAACAGCATTACCTGTTAAGTTTGCAGATACGATTGTTGAAGCAGTAGGTCAGATTGATATCGCTCGCCCATCTCATACCGAAGGACTAGAGAGCTTGCCGCAGCATGTGGTGGTGCTAGATAATGACGCTGAATTGGTTGCTGAGCAAATTCGTCAGCATGTCACACCAAATCCAGCGTAAATCACCGTCAAATTATGAGCTTAGAGCATGCTGAGCGTTTGACCATAGCTATGCTTAGTTGTGAGTATTTAATACAGCTACCTTAAATAAAAAATCAGAGAAAGTATTTATATAAAGGTTACACTATTGTAATAAAGTGTTTATGATTGTGTTATGGTAGATATAATTGTAATATTAGAAACAGCGTCAGCGAGTCATCATTGTGCTAGACGCTTTTTTAGGAACAAAACCAGCCAATTATACTGAACAGCTGCCCTCTAAGCATCATAATAAATGCGCAGCTTGAGTAACGGATTGATTGAATTTTTATTGTCACTTATTTCATTAAGTATCAACAATAGAGATTCTAGATTGATAGACTCAAGCGTGATTATTATGATGGTAATAGCGGTACATATTGTGGATATAACAATGAAGATGAGCTTAAAAAAGATAGCAACAGCACTGATGCTTACGACTTTTAGCAGTGCCATGCTAATGACCACTGCCCACGCCAACAATCCACCACCCACTCTCAAAGCAGATGCGCCTAATCGCTATACTGTCACAAAAGGCGATACCTTATGGGACATCTCAGAACGCTATTTAGATAGTCCATGGCGTTGGAAAGAGATTTGGGCGACAAACAAGCAAATCAAAAACCCCAATCTTATCTATCCTAATGACATTCTTATCTTATGTGTGATTCAAGGTAAGACGCTCATTGGTGTGGATACGGGCGAGGGCTGTGCGGGGGTTGAAAAGCAACTTACTGGTAACGTAGCTGCTACTCCAGTAACAGTGACGTCAACTGCCAATAGCATTCCATCTATTCCTTGGACGGCTATTCGCCACTGGCTAGACAAAACAGTTATTGTCAATCCACAAGATTTTAATACGACTCCGTATATATTAGCCTCTAAAAAAGGTAACTTAATCACTGCGAGTGGTGATAAGGTCTATGCGAAAGGTGTGCCACTTATCACCGGTCAGCGCTACGGTATTTATCGTGAAGGTGAGCTGTATACTGATTCCACGACAAACGACGTCATCGGTCTAGAAGTTACACAAGTAGCAACAGGCTTGGTTACTTCTACCGAAACCAATGGCGTTAGTAGCTTACAACTGACCGATAATTATGGTAAAGAAGTACGTGAAGGTGACCGCGTCTTTGTTGAATTGAACAACTCTATTCCACCTGTGTTTTATCCGACGCCTGCTAATACCAGTCGTGGTGGCATGATTGTACGTGTGATGGACTCAATCAGTTCAGCAGCAAAAGGCAGTGTAGTTGCTATTAATCTGGGCAGCTTAGAAGGCGCTAAGCCTGGTGATGTATTGACTGTCTATCAAAAAGGCGCTTTGGTACGTGATATCAAAGATGAAGATACGCCTGTACGCTTACCAAATGAACAAACAGGTATGCTAATGGTCTTCAATACTTTTGATCATATCAGCTATGCGTATGTACTTAGTTCTGAATTGCCGCTTAATGTCGGCGATCAGTTACTACCGCCTCCTTATTTATAAGTGAGCAACAGGCTTATTACAAGATTTATTGATCTAAGTCTGCCTATAAGAGATAAAGGACTATGACCGCAGTCACTTCTTCTTTAACAGACGATCAGCGCGCAGTACTGGCGCTGTGGTACGAAGTGAATGCGTCATTATCTGCTTATCATAAGCTACTTACTTCCTTTGGAAATGCAGAACTTGCTTGGCAAGCCAAAGTAGAAGCATGGCGACAATTGGGTATTCACCATACTCATCTCAAACGTCATGAACAGCCAGAGCAAACACTCACTAATATCGATAATATTCAGCAAGCACTGATAGAGGGACGTTATGGTCTACTATTTGCTGATGAGTCTGACTATCCTGCCCAACTTTTACAAATCTATGACCCACCGCCGTTACTATTTTATCGTGGTAATCATGTGCGCCTGCATCAAGCACAAATCGCTATCGTTGGTAGCCGAAAACCCACCGCACATGCACAAAAAATTACGTTTGATATCGCTCAATATTTAGCGCAGGCAGGCTATATCATTACCAGTGGTCTAGCGATGGGTGTGGATAAACGCGCGCATTTAGGTGCGTTGGATCAAGCGAATGCTGACTATCAAGGTCGTACCGTTGGGGTGATGGGTACAGGGATTGATGTAAACTATCCCAACCATCGCGATAAGTTATTTACTCAAATTATCGATCAAGGTGGTTGTATCATTAGCGAGCTGTTACCAGACACGCAGCCGCACAAACATACGTTTCCGCGCCGAAATCGTCTGGTTGCAGGATTAAGCTTAGCAACGATTGTGACAGAAGCGACCATTCAAAGCGGCTCGCTCATTACTGCGCGTTTAACCTCTGAACAGGGTAAACAGGTCTTTGCCATTCCAAGTCATATCGATAATAATAATGCTGAAGGTTGTCATCACCTAATACGTGAGGGGGCGACGTTGATTTATCATCCTCAGCAGGTACTAGAAGATGTCAGTGGTCAGTTAGACTATGACAGTCGTTCTGACAAACAAACACAGCGATCGCAATCTAATAACACCCAATTGAGCAATAAATATTCTCCAAAAGTTGTGAATATAGAGGACGGCACCGTAACAGCTACCAACGATTCACAACCATCATCTTCTAATGTTAAGTTGCCTCGCAGCGCTGTTGTTGTTCCTGAACATCTAACCAGTATTTATGAGCAGCTTGATTGGCATGGACAAGATCTAGATGCACTTATCGTGGCTACCGATCTTGCACCACCGCAACTGATTGGCCAGTTGATGGAGCTTGAATTGTTGGGTATTGTCAGTGTGCAAGGCGGTCGATATTTACGTGTCTAATGCTATATTTTTTTAACTTGAAGCTTTTTTGCTTTCCAGATTTTAGGAAGTTCAGCACAGTAAAAAGGTGGTGGTTTTCAAGTTTTGTTATCTGAGTCAAACTTTCTCCTGTGTTATGATTAGCGCTCAACCTTCTACTCGTCCAAACCATTCAAGCTATGAATCATTCCATACCTTTTATCACTGACTCCACTGCACAAGCTGCTCATTGGCTCAAAGAAGGGCAGCTGCTCGCTTATCCAACCGAAAGTGTCTGGGGTATCGGCTGTGATGCTTATGATAAAGAAGCCGTTAAGCGAATTTTAGAGATTAAACAGCGTCCACAAGCCAAAGGTATGATTGTCATTACCGACAGCGTGGAGCGTCTGGCACCCTTGCTATCTTCTTTAACGGATGAACAGTGCGCTCCTATCCTAAAGAGTTGGCAGGCAGATAGTGGTCATAATAACGATGATGATTTGCAGTATAAGCAAGCACATACATGGCTGCTACCCATTCCGCAGACGCTAGCTACTACGATTCCTGCTTGGATAACGGGGCAGCATCAGACGGTTGCAGTGAGAGTCATTGCTCATCCTGTTATTCGTCAGCTATGCGAGCAATTGGTCAGTGACAATAACCCATTCGGATTACTGGTTTCGACCAGCTGCAACCCCTCAGGGCAGCCACCTGCTGTCACTTTCAATGATGCTTATGCATATTTTGGCGAGCACATCAGTTACTTACAAGCTGATACGTTGGGCTATACTTTGCCCAGTCAAATTCGTGATGCAATTACTGGCTTAATCATTCGTTAGAAAGTAGCAGTCATTTAAATATAATGAGTCAAGCGTCGTCATACAAACGATAGGCATTGTTTTTATATTTCACTATTGACAGAAATAAAAGAATGGCGCAAGATGAGTTAATAACAGAACAATCAATAAATAAGCCATATTGCATAAAAATAAGTGAATAACCATTATGAAACTAAACCCTGTGACCGAAAAATTTATCTTACATTGGGGTGAGATGGGCTCACAGTGGGGTGTCAATCGCACCATGTCACAGATTCATGCGTTATTATTCATTATTGGTAAACCGCTAAATGCTGAGGAAATTACAGAAACACTTGGTGTTGCTCGCTCTAACGTTTCAAACAGTATTAAAGAGCTACAGCATTGGGGCTTGGTACAAAAGATCTCCATATTGGGCGATCGTCGCGATCATTTCACGACCAATACTGATGTTTGGGAGCTAGCACGCATCATTGTGGTTGAACGACAAAAGCGTGAGCTTGAACCAACAGTGCAGTTCTTACAAGAATTGATGGACAGTCCTGAATTCGAACATGAGAACAGCGATGTAAAAGCACGCATCCGTGATACAAAAGAATTCGTTAGTACACTCACCACTTGGTCTGCTGAGATGCTCAAGCTACCCACCAGCATCCTCAAAAAAGTCCTTAAATTGGGCGCGAGTATCAAAAAAATTCTGCGCTAGTCGTGGGATATAGTATTTAAAATAAAAAATTT
>NZ_JBQSVP010000122.1:0-9204 GCF_052376345.1 Psychrobacter sp. AOP5-GZ1-6
TATCACTATATTTCATAACTTAAAGTTTTTATTATAATTTTTTGGAAACTTAATCAACTATTAAATTGACAAAAAATATCAAATATTAGCTACTAATACTTAATATCAAAGCCTCTTGTTGACAGACATCTATATACGTTTGTTAACTTTTAACGGCATAATTTTTATACTATCTCGGCATTAGTTACGCTTTAAGTCTAGCAGTTTTGCTGTTTTTTACTTATGATAAATACCCTTTAATTATTAGAACGTATTGAATATTTACAAACAGCGCGTGTCCTCAATTCAATCGATAGTCTTCCATATGGGCTAAAATGGTGAATCCTTAACACGCCTTATTCTTTTACATAGTTTTCAAAAAATTGACGCCATCGGTATAACTAAAAAATCAAAAAAGTAATAGGATGAATTCATGAGTTTACTACCTACCAATTTTGAGACTTTAAAACGTCGAGCAAAACAAAGCATCCTACCCTTGCTAACCCCACACTTACTTAAGCTGCGTATCAACACTTATGCCCCTTATGTCGGTGCAGGTATCAAAATCGATCACATAAGTCTTGACCAAGGTCTATGTGTCGTCAGTATGGGACTAAACTCGTTAAACAAAAATATCGTCGGTACTCAGTTTGGTGGTAGTTTGTACTCGATGGTTGATCCCTTCTATATGATTATGCTGATGCATCAATTAGGTAGTAGCTATGTTGTCTGGGATAAAAGCTCACATATTGATTTTGTGGCACCGGGCCATACCAAAGTAACGGCACGAATGAAAGTTGCCAGCTCAGAAATCATTACCATTCAAGAATTAGCAAAAGATGGTGGCGCTGTTTTTCGTGAATATAAAGTCGATATAGTCGATGAACAGCAAAAAGTTATTGCGACTGTCACAAAGACGATATATATCAGACTGCGTAAATACAGTAAATCCAAAAATCAAACCAGTCGTATAGACAATTTGGATAGTGACAGCTAAGACGCTGCTAAGCGTCTAACTCTTAAATTTTATTTAAAAGCCCACATACAAAAACCCCAACCTAGCTTGCGCATAGATTGGGGTTTCGTCTTTTTTGGTATGGCCCGCTTATTTATATGATAAACCTATTAATAAGGGCTTGTATCTACTTTTGCTTAGTTGCCTTGCCATTTAATAGAAGGCTTAGCAACTAAGCAAGTTTGAGCATCTGCTCAAACTTATGCTTTAGCGGCAGTTTTCTTTGGAGCAGCTACACGCGGAGCAAGTTTTTCGCGGATACGTGCTGATTTACCAGAACGCTCACGTAAGTAGTATAGTTTCGCACGGCGAACAGCACCACGGCGTTTCACTTCAATGCTGTCAATGATTGGTGAATGCAATTGGAATGCACGCTCAACACCAACACCGCTTGAGATTTTACGTACGGTAAACGCTGAGTTTAGACCGCGGTTACGCTTAGCAATTACAATACCTTCAAAAGCCTGTAAACGCTCACGATCGCCTTCACGTACTTTTACTTGAACCACAACGGTATCGCCGGGTGCAAAGCTTGGGCGCTCAATCAATTGAGCATTTTCGATGACCTGAACTAATGGATGCTTGTTGCTCATGAGAGTTATCTCCTCACATTAGATAATAGAGGCTTAACGCATATCACCTGTTTGTAATAATTAATCGCATCTCTTTATGGTGAGACGCAACGTAAATGGGTTATAACCAAAGGCCACTATGCGATGACCTGTTTATTGTTGCGCAAAATTTGTTTCTTAACCGTTTATCAAATCAATCATTTATAAGATGGCTTTTATCAACGCTACTCTTATGAATGCTGTTTTTTGTCTGCTTTTGCCAATGCTTTTAGCCACTTAGCTTGTTCTACCGTTGGTGTAAATGCCTGCCACAAGTCTGGACGACGCGCTTGCGTGCGACTGACTTGCTGACTAAAGCGCCACTTAGCGATATTGGCATGGTGTCCTGACAGTAAAACATCAGGTACTGCCATACCAGCGAACTCATGTGGTTTAGTATAGTGTGGGCAGTCAAGCAAGCCATCCACAAAGGAGTCTTGCTCAGCAGACCTATCATCACCCATAATGTCAGGCAGACGACGTATCACGCTATCCATAAGTACCATTGCTGGTAGCTCACCACCGGTCAGCACATAATCACCTAGTGATACCTCCATATCAACATATTGCGATAGCAGGCGCTCATCTATGCCTTCATATCGACCGCACAATAAAATCATGCCATCGTATTCCGTCATATCAACAACTCTACTCTCACTGAGCGTTTGCCCTTGTGGCGACATATAAATCACCGGACAGTGCTCACTGTCAACACGGCAGCCATATTGACTAGCCCGCAAGCGCGCATCCTCGATAGCTTTTGACAATGGCTCAGCCATCATCACCATCCCAGGACCGCCACCATAAGGGCGCTCATCAATACGGCGATAGTTATCAGTGGTATAATCACGTGGATTAATGCATTCAATCGCCACTTGATTCTGAGTGACTGCTCGACCTGTGATACCAAAATCACGAATCGTAGCAAACATCTCAGGAAAAATACTAATGACGGCAAAATACATCTAATATCTACTTGCACTGTGGCTATTAATGGTTAAATGAATCGGTATGATTATCGATGATAACTAACAAAAAAGCCGAAGCTTGTCTCGTTAAAGCTGGTATCAATAATCACTTGGCCATGCCACAAGCACTGTTTTTTCAGTCATATCGACCTGTATTACAGTTTGTTTGTGCCATGGAATCAGGCGCTCTTCACCATCTAAACTATCTGAATTTGCCGTTACACGCATGATGTCATGGGCACCGGTCTCAAACATCTCAGTGATATTGCCTAAATATTCATCTTGCTCGTTCATCACCCGCAAGCTGACCAAATCCGACCAATAATATTCGTCTTCAGCTGTCTCAGGCAAAACGTCTTGTTCGACCCAAACGGTAACACCGTTCATGGTCTCAGCAACATTGCGATCAGGAATCTGCTCAAATTGAGCCACAATTCCTGTGCCCTGCTTACGCCAAGCTTTAACAGTTAAAGGTTTCATGCCAGTGGCAGTTTTCATCCACCACGGCTGCATGTCAAATATTGCCGTACGATCTTCTGTATCACTAAACACCCAAAGCCAACCTTTAATACCGTAAGGCTTTTTAAGCTGGCCAATTTTCATAAGGGCACTAGCGTTTGGAGTGGATGACATAACGGCTAACCTAACATTGATTAAAACAGCAATTGTAAATACATTTCAATCAAAAGCGATAAACGCAATCAAAAGCGATAAACAGTTAATGGCGTACCCTGGCCAAGCCAGTTACGCTATGTTTTCTAAAGTCTATAACAACAAAAACTTAAGCGGTTGCTTCAGTTTGAGCGGCAGACTTGTTGTAAGCTTTTACTAATGAAGCAACGCGATCTGAAGGTTGTGCACCTTTTGCGATCCACGCATTGTACGCTTCCATATTTAGACGTACTGCTTCTTCAGACTCTTTAGCGAGTGGGTTAAAAAAGCCGATGTTTTCAATGTAGCGACCGTCACGCGCGCGGCGTTGATCAGCAACAACAACTTGATAAAATGGGCGTTTCTTGGCACCGCCCCGTGCTAAACGAATAACAACCATGTGAATTCTCTCTTTCGCAGGTATACCAAAAAGGGCATAATTATATCACAGTCTTTATTTATTGAAAACATAAACTATGCTTATTTAATTATTTATTAACAATAGCTTAAACGCTAGTGGATGTGAACATAATTGCGAATTGCCACCACTTTTCAAACTACCATATCGTACTATCCTTGATATCAGATTGTTAACATAATCATCCGTAGATATCGAAATGGTTTATAAATGACACACCACCCTAAAGCGCTCAGTATCCCTAGATGATTGTGTTAATCTATAGAGCATCGACTATGTGCTATTTACCCAATCACTTAATAACACTATATGTCGTCAGAATAAAAGCGATGATACTCGCAATGCTAATGCTTTGCTTTTCACAAAGCTAAAGTACGATAACGCTTAAACATACTCTAATAAAATCTTTTTCAATATGTTGGATTTATATGACTATCTCAAACCCAAAACCACGTCGTAAAGGTTGGCTAGCACGCTCCTACTCCAATACTTGGCTGACAACTTTGATGGTTTCCTTCATTGTCCTTATTAGTGTTGGCTTATCGATTTTATTCTTTTGGCGTAGCCTTTATTTACCGGAGCTAAAAAATCATGCTCGCTATTTAACAAGCGAGCTACAACTAATAAATAGTGTTAATAAAGATTGGCAAAATAACCCTAAGGTCCGCCAATGGATTTATCAGCACTCTCATGTCGTAGTGGTAAATAATCCTAACGACTTTCCAGAAGTGTCTGATAAGGCTTTTGTTGGAGTCTTTACCGATGTGTTGCAACGTGAAATTGGTGCGCAGTTAGGTCGTCCTGTTGAGGTGTACTTTAAATTCAAGCCAACACCGCAGCTTTGGATACAAGATAGTCGTGATGACAGTTTTTGGATTCGTGAACCAGTGGTTTATTATTCACAGTACAGTCCTGGGTTATTGGTGCTCTTCCTCATTGGGCTACCTATTTTATCGCTACTAACCATTATCCTACTAGCCAGGCAGCTAAACCGTCCATTACGCTATTTGCAACGTGCAGCAACCAACTATATTCGTCTTGGTCATGCAACCACTTTACCCACGCAAAAAGGTCCCACAGAGATACGTCAGGTCAATATGGCATTTAACCGCCTATTCACCACTTTAAACCAAGCGCAAAAAGAACGTACCATTATGCTTGCTGGTATCTCACATGACCTACGTACACCATTGACTCGCATGCGTTTGACGGCAGAAATGCTACCAGATGACTTTTTTCGGGAAGGATTAATTTACGATATTGAAGATATGGATGCGATTTTAGAGCAGTTCATCTCTTTTATGAAAGACGGCTCGGACGAACCAGTGAGTTTGACCAATTTAGATACCATATTTAATGAGATTATGGTGCAGTTTGCGCCAATAAAGTTTATTTATCAGTCAGAGTGTGACAAGGTTGTACCCGTACGACCGTTATCTATCAAACGCCTGATTATCAATTTGGTCAATAACGCAAATCGTTATGGCAAACCACCTATTTATCTCTCAGCCACTGTTGTACCAACTTTTACAGAAACAGTTGAAACTGAAGATAGTGAGGTAGTTACTGAAAGCGCGATTAATAAAGAAGCTCAAGAAGAGTTAATGATATGTGTACGTGATTGCGGTGATGGCGTTGCAGAAGACCAGTTAGAACGTATTATGCAACCATTTGAACGTGGAGAGACCGCACGTACCACACAAGGTAGTGGACTGGGACTGGCTATCGTTAGCCGAATTGCAGGATTACATCATGGTAAGGTCGAAGCAATCAACCACCCCGATGGTGGTCTACAAGTCTGTGTACATATTCCTTTACTGTCTAAAGTTGCTGGAGATCAGACCATCGCTTCTGATACAGAAGACACCCTTGTGTCCAATGATGATGTGCTAGATAAGAAATACTAAGTATTGATAATACATACTCAAAAACACCTGATGGTGGTTTTAAATACTTCTAAAAAAGCACCTTGATTACTAAAGACTAGCAATGCTCCGTATATCCTAGTCTCTAGTTCCAATAGTAGGAGGGATATAGTTGGCGCTATTAGTAAACTCTAACGGCTGGGTAATGCTTTCTTTTGCTGCTTTTAATGTTTGAGTTGTTGATGGTTGCTGCAAGAATAAATAATAACCCAATGTTATCGCATTTAACACGACCAAACCACCAAATAAATACGGCATTCTTTATCTTCCTTTGCTTCTAGGCTGTTTTCAAAAAACTATTTTTGAAACATTTATCGTTAATCAACTACTGATAATTATTTCATCTAAAGACATCAAACCAATCTATAGCTTATTGATTCATATATCCGCTATTCCTTATCCAAAACCCCGTTATTACTTATCATCAAAATCACGCTCACTCTTTTCTTGCGTCAACTCATCAGCAGCCAGGATTTGTGTCAGTGGCTTAATAGGCCATGTCATAATAAATCGGGCACCACCAAGCTCTTGGCTCTCATCAACTTTCATATTACCATTAAACCAAAAAGCAATGCGCGATACAATAGACAAACCTAGCCCATAGCCACCCGATGCTCGCGTACGACTGTCATCTAAACGCGAAAATGGAATAAATACTTTTTCACGATCTGACTCTGGAATCCCATGCCCATCATCTTCAACGCTCACAAAAGCATTGCCTTTTTTCACTCCAGCACTAATGACTATCGTCGTCTCTGCATAACGTAGTGCATTACCTGCAAGATTTTGGATCACACGATGTAAATATCGTTTATCTGCAACGGCCGTCACTTTAGCGCTTGGTAGCTTGGTTACAATTTTTATTGGCTTGCCCAAAGCATTAGTTTCTCGCTCTATCTGCTCAAGTAACTCTCTTAAATTGACGGGCTCTAAATCCAACTTGGGCGAACCTTCCTCTAGCTTTGCATAGGTCAAAATCTCATCAATCAAACCATTAAGCGACTCAATATCTTCATCGATATAATCACGTTGCATAAAACGTGAGTCCTCATCGTCAGTATCAGCAAGCATATCAACAGCAAAGCGAATACGAGCCACAGGGGTACGTAATTCGTGTGACACTGCTCTTGTCAACTCTCGCTGCGACTCAATCAATCGTTTGATATGTGAAGTCATCGCATTAAAAGTCGCAGATAAGCGCGCAATTTCATCTTGTCCTATTACTTGAACCTGAATGTCCAAATTGCCCTTACTGACTTCATTGACACCAACCTGAATCAACTGCAATTTACGCTCAAGCGGGAAAATCAATGCATAGACACCTAAACTAATCAAAAACATGCTGATAAGGATCATACTGATAATTAAATTGAGTGGGAACCAATTGAATAACGGTACTGGACCGATCAAAATCGCCATATCGTTGATTTCAGAGGGTACAACTATTTTGATAGCCGAACTTTTACTACTATTGGTATCTTGTAATGAGATAACCACCTCATCACGGCGCAAGCGCCCCATTTGATCTGTATCTAAATTAAGTGTGTTTACTGCTTTAAACTCTAACGGAAAAGAGAACTTTTCTTCTAACTGAGCCAAACGTGCACGTTTATCAGACAACGTCATATGGTAAGACAAATCATCCAAGAGAAACACCGCTATGGCTCTTACTTGCTGCTCGGTCACTTGCGTTACTCTTGCTGTTAAGACGCTTTGCTTATCAGGCAAACGATAATAAACATCAGCGTATACAGGCTGAGCAACATAGCGAACAACCGTATCTCCATTTTCAAAACGTCGCAATTCACTGGCATTAAAATCTACCTCGTCAATAGGTACAATACTAAACTCTGCACCAAATAAACTGCTAGCGTCAGACAACCAATATTCACGCTGCTCTTCATTTCTCTGATGCGCAATGCCTTCGCTCACCAAATGAAAGGCACCTGTTGCCATACTTTCACGATAAGACTGTACACGCTCTTTATTAATGGTATCCATCAATAACTGAGCAAACAATGCCACACATAGACAGACTATGAGTAGTCCTGCATAAATACGAACAAAGATACTGTGTTTTAAAGAAGAGACTAATGACATACGCGCCGTAACCAACTTAATAAATAAAAACTGCTGATATCATTCAACATATAAGCGCTGTATTATATGCTGAATAATTCTGAGAACGGTTGAATAAAGATAACTACGGACTACTGTATTTTGGTTAATACATAATATTCATCTAAAGCCATACCTATATAACCTTTACTTAATCAGCACCCACTCTAATTACCTAATTAAACCACATAACACTGCATTTAAGTTTAAAAATTAAACTTTAGCCACAAAAAAACCAGCATTCTAGCTGGTTTTTTATTCAATGCTTGTAAATAATAATTACTTGTTTTAGATAGACAAAAATTAGTTGCCTTCTTTAACGAACAAATAACCTTTACTACGAACAGTCTTGATACGTTTAGGGTTCTCTGGATCATCACCAATTTTTGGACGGATACGTGAGATACGTACGTCAATTGAGCGATCTTGACCATCATACTCAATACCACGTAAACGCTCAAAAATGTCTTCACGAGATAAGATGCGACCAGCATTAGAAGCTAGCAACCATAGCAGGTCATATTCAGCGCTGGTAAAATCAACCAACTCCTCACCTAAATTCACTGAACGTCCACCATTATCGATGACCAATTCGCCGAACTCTAAACGCTGAGGCACATCTTCTGATGGTGCATTTTCTGAGCGACGTAACAACGCACGGATACGGGCAAGCAGTACACGTGGCTGTGCTGGTTTGGCAACATAATCATCAGCACCCATCTCAAGACCTAGTACTTGATCCATATCTTCAGTACGAGCAGTCAACATCAAAATAGGGTTTTGGTAATGCGGGCGCACTTCACGGCAAACTGTCAGACCATCACTACCAGGTAGCATGACATCAAGCACGACCATATCTGGTTGCTCATTGACGATACGGCGAATCGCACGATTACCATCAGTTTCAATTGCTACTTCTAAACCATTTTTGACCAAGTAATCTTGAGTCAGCATGGCCAGACGCTCATCATCTTCAACAATCAAAATTCGGGGAGTATTGTCTTCTTCAGTCGTTGTCATTGTTATATCCTCTAATACATCTAATTTAAAAGCAGTAAAAGTAAGAGCGGTAAAATTAATAGCACCATCAAGCGGTGCAATTGATGTTCGTATAGCTGTTACAAACTTGGTAGCACAGTATACTATTAAACATACAGCTTCCTATACTATAGCTTATAGTCGGTAACAAAACCTATAAACTACATACATTAAAACTTTAGTTTACGTCCAAAAATCATGCTTTTTGGATAAATATTAATCAGTTAGGTAGATTCTTATCAGCCTAGTACTACTTAAATTTATATAAATAACTTCATTTAATGAATCAAATAACCTATATATTCTGAGCTTCACTTGATAGATCTCATTTCACCATCTCTAATATAACTATATATTTATCTCTCTACCATAGCATTTTCTAATTTACTTAGAGGCCATATGGCGTCAGACTTATATAAACCCACTATAGTCAAAAAACTCTAACATAGGTACAAAGCAACTAATTATAGGTTGTAATATT
>NZ_JBQSVP010000123.1:0-8816 GCF_052376345.1 Psychrobacter sp. AOP5-GZ1-6
GGCTCCATAAACCGCCTTTAAACGAAAACAATTAGGCTCATCAGTCATACTTGAGCTGAGATAAGTAAATGCATTATCATTAGACAATAACCCCTCAATAGCATCTGATATATAAGCAAAGGCTTCCAGTGGCAGACTTTGCACGCTCTGCGTCCCAATAAGTACCCCTTTAGTATTACGAGCGTTAGTAAGTAGACCAATCATCTTATATGTAGCTGTTTTTATCATATGGAATTCAGACTCACCTGTAGCACTGGCTTGAACAAACTGAAACGAATAACCACACTCAAACAAGCTTATAACGTCTGCTACATCTATACCGATGATAGTACTTGCAGACTTTGCATCTAGCAGTGCAATGACATCATTTACTTCATCAGGCTGACATCTAACAATCCCCTCTATAATATCTAAGCGTTCATACTTATGGTCATCTGTTTGTAAGCCTACTAAAATATCAGCCCCTGCTTTCCCTTTTAGCTCTAGCAGTGCCTGCACATCCCAACCATCACTAATGATAAAACAAGCAATAATCGCTGGCGGAAAATAGTCTATGTTTGGTCGGTATAAGGCTGCACAAGGTAAATCATTTATTTGCGATTTGTCGAGCTGATATTTCATGATTAGACCTTCTGTTACTCTAGGTGTTATGACATTACAATTACCAATCGTTTTTATTTTTATACTGATTTACTACATGATTAATGAATTTTTGCACTTCATCCATTAGCTTATCAACTTGCCATAGATCTATTGAGTTTTCACTCTCAAAGATATCTGTGTCTAGTATAGCAAAGGTCATATGCCGACCTGAACCAAAGCGCTTTGGCTTAGTCACTTTTAAATCAAAATCAGCAGCTTCTGTCTTAAACAATTTATAAAGCTCATTCCTAACCTTGCTACGACTTTCTTTATTAGGAACAGATACTTTAAAGCAGATTTTCTCTTGCTCGATTTGCAAGTAAATATCTATATTATTTTCTACTCTATGACCCAAACCCCAAAAGCCCATAAAGCCGCCCGAAGGATTAGCAACATAACCCCAATTGCCTTCTCCTAAGTAAGACTGTAAATATTGAAAAAAGCCAATCCAAGCGCGTTTTTTCCATTCGTTGACAGGCTTTGACTTAAAGCTTTGCACCGCTTCTTCAATAGACTGCAGATGGTTATGATAATCGCTATATATATCACTCTCTTGCAGTGCCGCATTTCGTTCACTATTAAAGAGGTCTAATAAATCTCGTCTAGTTACTGGATAAAAGCCGTCCTTTAACACAGCTTTGTAGTTGCTTTGATCATGCGTTTGTAAATAAATAGGAATGATTTTATCCTCTGTAAAGGTTTGAGCGTGTCCATTGAGCATAAACTGCTTGTATCGAATCAATTGATCTGAATGCTGCAAACTGCCTACTTTATCTTCAATTAATACGCAGTAAGTGTCGTTTATGATACAAAGGACATCAATGTTATTCGCTTGACGCTTCACTACTATTTTATCAATACGACTCGGTAGCGAGTTACCCGCTTTTTTAAAGAATAACGCCAATACACTGGTTGCTAATCTGTTTAGCGCTCTATGCTTATCGTTTCCTGTCTGATAGTCTTGGTCTGCCCAAGAAAGAAGCCAACAGATAAAAGCGTCTTGTGATAATTCAGAGGTGGCAAATTTAAATAAGTTAGGTGTGGTCATTCTAGCTCCTTGATTAAATTAAAAAATATATTTGTGTTTGAGTGATTTTGGTAAAACTCTTGATCAACTATTTTGTATATAACTTCATCCCACTTTCTAGACGCTTTAAAATAACCGCTTTTAACTGAGCAGGCTCAATCACCACTGCCAATTGCGACATGCTCACTAACCAATCTTGCAAGCGCTGCGTATTAGTAACCGTTGCGCGCACTTCATTCCAAGTGTCATCGATAACCGTAATCGTTTGAGTAGATGATAACGGCCGCTCATAGAGGTGCTGACAGGCATATTTCTGTACTTTTAAAACCAAATTGATTTCAATATTTTTACCAAACTCTAGCTTACCTAGCTTCTGCAAACTTTCTAATGTAAAAACGTCACGCCCTACCCAGTCAGGTATTAGCCTGTCTATGACTACTGCCTCGGTAATGCGATTGACTGCAAAGTTACGGTGCGCCTTCAACAAGACATTGTCATCAATATGATCCTCTACCGGATAAAAGCCAGTCAGGTACATCATGTTATCGATAAAGACCAAACCACGCGGATAGATTCGTTTTTCACTCACGCTATCGTCCCATTTTTTTTGATAGCTGATTTGCAGTTGACGGTTTTGTAATAACGCCTGATGGATGCTAGCCAGCACCCCACTATCAAGCTTTGGTGCTTGTACGATACTCGACAGGGTAATGAGATGATCTTGCCACTGCCCCAGCTTGCTTTGATTGAAGCTGGTCTTATCTTGACGATCTAACTGGTTCAACTTATCGCTAATACTTTGCTTAAAAGAGGCCGGCAGATAATTTGCAGTATAGTTGGCCAGCATCTGCCAAAAAAATACCGTTTGCTCATTAATGACATCGATACTAAAGTTTGGCTCAATATAAAACCTTGCCGTTTGTCCGCTAATATTCTGTCCCCAAGCTGGCAGACGCATTAAAGCATCGCTGTGAAAGATGTCATTAAATATTTGATTGAGACTACTCAAATCGTTCTCTAGATTTTTACGCTCGTTTGCGTAGTGTTCAGGATTATCGTCATAAACACTCATTAGCTCTGTGAGTGATATTGCCTTTTCTTTACTACGTGGCAAGCGCTGATATAGCATAAACAGACGTGCGGATTTGTTATAGCTGGCAATTGGGTGTGTGGGCATATTGGCTACTCTATAGATTATCGAATTTATCAAACTGTCATCTTAAAAGTGAACAGTCATAAAAGAAGTTAACCAAACCGCACTACAATCGCAGTACCATTGTCATAAGCATTGCCATCTGAGTCATACACTTGATGCCAAAGCATCTGTAGCCAACCCTGCAAAACTGTTTGGCTCTTAATAAGAGCCCATTCACTACTGGGTACTAAATCATGAATACCATCGCTACAGATGACGAGACTATTGCCTGATTGTACCGTGATGTTTTGCCTTATACTTTTAGGTGGCTCGCTGCTCGGATCATCACTATCTACTGCTAGCGCAAAGCATTCAGTAATGCTATATAAGCTGCCTGCCATACCTGTGCGATTGTACTCCGTAAACTCTACTTGGCGATCTTCATCTTTCGCTTGCTCATCTACCAGCTCGTTTAGCAAATTATGATCACGAGTTAAGCACTGCCATTCATTCATATCTTTGCCAAGCAAATATACACGGCTATCGCCGACATGAGTTATATCTATATTTATCGACTTATCATCGTTTAGCGTGCCGATGATCATTGCAAGGGTTGCCGCAGCGCCATAGCGTTTAGGCGTATGCTTAGTTTGACTTAATTGCGTATATATACGATCTGATGTCATATTATGGACGTTTACTTGATTATCATCCCATAGCGCTCTAATTGCTTTGACCAATGCCTTTGAGCAGTGCTGTGACTGGTTAGAGCTGGCAACGCCATCCGATACGGCAAGACAAAATGGCGCTTGTACTGATGTCACTGCCATCACCCCTAAATCCTCTTGATACCAATGGTCTAAAAAGAAAAATGCGTCTTGTTGGAGGTTATTGCTAGCATTACCTTGAAAAGTAATGGCGCAGGCGTGCGCTATTGTTTCAATAAGAGGTTTATCCTCATCACTCAAAGTCGCTGTCATATTCATTCGCTCATTATTTATTATAATTAGGATAAGTATAATAGATTACCTAGTAATTTTTTTTCTAGGTTATACGATATTTTGAGTTGGTAGTAATGACGATTGACTGAAACCTTCTAAAGGTTTACCAATCCAAGTTTAAAAAGATTAGCGCTATTGCTGGTAGATCACAAAGGCAATATTTAAATCATATGAATCGTTATATTTTCCTTACTTATCAGGTGACTATTCTGTCCTTTTTTAGGGTATCGCATTATCAGTATTCATAGAATAGAGTGATATGCGCCTAGTGCGATTTAGCAGAAAAAACCCTGCTAGGCTATAACAGTAAACGCTCAGCAGGGTTTCGTCAGTTTTACAAAATTCTTAGGTGGCATGAGTGATATCGGGGTTTTACTATCTGCCTATTTTAAGTATCCTGAAGCAGTCAGAAAGCCTATTTATACCACCAATGCGGTGGAAGCGGTACATCGTCAGTTTCGTAAACTTACTAAAACCAAAGGCGCTTTCCCGAATGAAACCAGCTTGCTCAAATTGTTGTATGTTGGTATGTTAAATGCCTCTGCCAAGTGGACGATGCCGATTCGTAATTGGGGACAGACGATGATGCAGCTGTCTATCTATTTCCCTGGTCGATTAGATTCGGTGATGTGCCTTTAATTTAGTTGACACAGAGTTTTGAACGCCCTCTGATAAGTCGAAAGGCTCTGAATGCTATTATTCATATAGTGTATAAGGCTAGATTATGAAGTCTAATTTTCTTAGGTGATGTTGTTGATATGGGGGTATGAACAAAATGCCACTTTTATCTTTTTTAGTATTGACTGCTTTGGGTTCTAGTGTTTGGACAACTGTACTGACGCTTGCAGGTTACCACTTCGGCAAAAACTACGAGGTTATAGAGACTGCGTTAGCACCCTACTCAAAGATTTTTTTATCGATTGCTATAGTAATTAGTTGGTTTATTAGGCGTCGACTAACCAGCTAAAGTAGAGGCAATATGCATCCTTAAGCTTATTATCTAACTATTTATTTTTAAGAATATATTATCTTCTTAAAGCATTACTCAACCCAAATATCTTAACGTCTTCTTAACAGGCCTCTTGTTATCGTAAGGAATCAAACTCCTTACCATCCTGTTGAGAAGCCTAGTTATGTCAACCTCTCAAGCACTTAGCACTGAAATCACCAAAGCTCCTACCAAAAAAAGCTATCTAAACAGCATTTTTAATCATGAAATTAATCTTAACTATCTGATTATTATCGTTGCGCTCTATTTAGTCACTACTGCAAATTTTGGTTTTTTCGCGCAAGTGCTTAGCATTTACCCTTTTGGTAATAACGTTGGCTTCATAGTTTCTATCGCAGGCTTATTGTTCGGCTTAATGTGGCTACTCATCCAATTATTTTGCTATCGTCCTATTGCTAAACCAGTGCTCATCGCTATGGTAATGATAGCGGCCGTATGTGGCTATTTTACTGACGCTTATGGCACTATTTTCGATACTAATATGCTGATCAATAGTATACAAACCGATCAAGGTGAAGCGATGGGGTTGATGTCGCTAAGTTTTTTTACAAGAGTCTTTATACTAGGCATTATACCCGCAGTTATTATTGCTAAAATCCGCATAAAAAGAGTACCTATACGTCGAGCGCTATGGCAAAAAGCGTTAACCTTAACCTCATCTATCGCCTTAATAGCTGTCTGCCTACTGTCTTTTGGCGATCAATACGCCACCTTTTTCCGTCAGCATAAGATAGTCCGCAGTTACGCAAACCCTATTACTCCTATCTACTCGGTTATCAAATTAGGTACCGATTATGTTGAGAAACTTCGTCGTCCTGATACATTGACCCTGCATGCGACAGATGCCAAACGTATAACTCCTACTGCTGGAACTAACGCAGCAAAGCCTAAACTCATGGTATTTGTCGTTGGTGAAACAGTACGTGCTGATCATATCGGTCTTAATGGCTATGAGCGCGACACTATGCCTCTGCTGACTAGCCAACCAGATGTCTATAGCTTTAAAAATGCCACCTCATGTGGCACCTCTACTGCTTACTCCGTTCCCTGTATGTTTAGCTACTCTAATCGAGAGAGTTATGACAATAATATGGCAGACTATAATGAGAACGTATTAGACACACTAAATAAGCAAGGCGTCAATGTTATTTGGCGCGACAATAATTCGAGCTCTAAAGGGGTCGCGGATCGAGTAACTTTTGAAGATTATAAGACGGCTGATGTCAATCCAAATTGTGATGAGGAGTGTCATGATATCGGTATGCTTGACGGTTTTGATACTTTAATTAAGTCAGATGCACCTGCCAAAGATACGCTTATTTTATTGCATCAAATGGGCAATCATGGTCCCGCTTATTACAAACGTTATCCTAAGGAATTTGAAGAGTACAAACCTGTATGCATGACTAATGAGCTCTCTAAATGCGATGATCAATCCGTCATCAACGCTTATGACAATGCCATTCGTTATACTGATTACTTCTTAAATAACGTGATTAATACGCTCAAAAAGTATGAGCAGGACTATGATGTCATAATGGTATATATTAGCGATCATGGCGAAAGTTTAGGCGAGAATAATATTTACTTGCATGGCATGCCCTACGCTATCGCACCTGATGCGCAAAAGCAGGTGCCTGTCATTATTTGGTCACCTAATAGTAATAATATTGATAAAAGTAGTCTCGTTAGTATGATTGATCAGCCCGTATCACATGACTTTATCACCCCAACTTTACTTAACTTTTTTGGTATTACTACCGATGAGGTAGCAGCAGCGCCAACCTTCTTTAAATCTACCCATTAAGACCTTTATCATAAGCCCTGCTAGCATTTATGCACGAGACCACTATGTACAAGATACTCATCATCGAAGACAATCCCGATATCGTCGCCAATATTTATGCCTTTTTTGAACCAAAAGGTTTTGAGCTGGACAACGCTCATAATGGCATTAGCGGCTTAACACTCGCTGCAAATAATCGCTATGACGTTATTTTATTAGATGTCATGCTGCCGGGTATGGACGGCACCAAGCTATGTAAAAAACTGAGAGAAGAGCTACATAATAAAACCCCTGTATTGATGCTGACGGCTCGTGATACGATTTTGGATAAAGTCGCAGGCTTCGATAGTGGCGCTGATGATTATCTGGTCAAACCCTTCTCACTCATTGAATTAGAATCACGGATTAAAGCGCTTATCCGTCGACACCAAGATGAGCATTTTGAGCACAGCTTAGCTGTCGGACCATTATCCTTAAATGCTAATGAGCACACGATTAGACGAGAAGGTACATCACTAAAACTGACACCAACAGGGTTTAAAATTTTAGAAACATTAATGAATGCGTCGCCACGAGTCGTCAGTAAAAGTGAGCTTGAGGAAAAGGTATGGGGTGAGGATATTCCAAGTAGCGATGCGCTACGGACTCATATGCATAGTGTGCGCGTACAAGTCGACAAGCCATTTGCCAGACCTATGATAATGACGATGCCTGGAGTGGGTTATCAAATTGTTGATCCCGATAAAGTGTAGAATATCTTAGTACGATTTACAGACTCAATCTGATTAAGAGTCGTCCTAGTTATACCTCCTATCCTCTTTCTACTACCTTATACTATGAAGTAAATGCCATGTTCAGCCTCGACTCTATCGCTAATAAATTTCGACTGTCATATTTTTTATTTGCCATATTACTTTGCGCTGCTTTCGTCAGTATTTTTATGTACGCTGAGACAAGGATGGAGCAAGAGTTGGTCAAAGCTCGCTTACTGCAACAGCTAGAGCTTAGTCAAGAAAAGGATGGCGATCAGCCTGTCTACACTGCAGATCTGGGCATAAAAATTTATCGCTATAATCATGCACCTGATAATTTAAAAGCTTTGGCAACCGAGACAGTGCAAGAGATGCCCGTAACCGTGCCCACCAAAGATGGCAATGTTAGAACTAATCTACATTTCTTCATCTATCAGCAAAATAAACAACGCTATGTTTTAACCTATTTAGAAGACACTGAGATGGTAATGGGGAACTACCCTGTCCTTGCCATTTTTGAACACCTAGAAGACATCTTTGCCAATGCCTTAAGAGTTGCCGTTATTTTAAGCTTACTAATTGCCGCAATATTTTCTCAGCTATCCTCTAGGCAAATTACTAAACCTTTATTAGACTTAAAAAAAGCAGTAGAAACCGATCATCAAAACTTAACCGAATTGACCCATTTGCCCTCCGAGGTTGGCGTATTAGCACGCGCTATTGATGAGAAGAATCATAAGCTTGAGCAGTATCTCAAACGTGAGCAGCTATTTACTGGAGATGTTAGCCACGAGCTGCGCACGCCTTTGACGATTATTATGGGTGCATCAGAAGTACTGGCTTCTCAATTAGAAGGCGATAGCCGTTTGAGCGAGTTTACTAATCGTATTAGTACTACAGCTAAAGAGACCTCTGAGATTATCAGCGCGTTATTACTACTCTCGCGTGCTCCTGAAAAACTGGACGCTCCGCAAACCTCTATCAATAGCATTGCTAACAATGAAGTGGAACGCTTAAAGTATTTGCTACGGTATAAGACTGTGACTTATGCAGTAGTCGCTGAACAAGAGTATTTTGCCTACGTACGACCTGAATTACTAAAAATGGCACTAGGCAACTTAATAAAGAATGCCTTTCAATACACGGATGAGGGTGAGGTAGTTATTATTATTGACGATAAAAAAATCACCGTTACCGATACTGGCTTGGGTATTCCTGAAGCGATGATGCCTCTACTCTATGAAAGGTTTGAGCGTTTAGAGCAAAAGAAAAATGATGGGCAATTAACTGATAAGTTCTCGTCAAAAGATTATACGAGCTATAAGGTTGATGGCACAGGGTTAGGTCTAAGTATTGTTCAGCGCATCATAACGCATATGGGCTGGCAACTTACCCATCAAGCTAATGCTGCAGGCGGTAGTACGTTTAGTATTTATTATAAATAAATTCTACTAATAAACAATC
>NZ_JBQSVP010000124.1:0-8647 GCF_052376345.1 Psychrobacter sp. AOP5-GZ1-6
GTAATATTTAATACCTTTAAAGAAGATAAGGCTGTAGCAGTGTAGTCATTCACTGAACTATACATGGTTATACACACTTGTATTGCTTGTATCAAAACCATATTGAATAAAGCAATTATTTCAAGCACCATCAAATGATAAATAACAAGCATAAAAAAACAGCCCATAATGGACTGTTTCTTAATTATAAATAATATTAAATTAAGCGCGATTTTTGTACTTACGAATAGTCTGTAGCTGTGCAACAGACTCTGCTAATGAAGCCAAAGCAGCATTTGTCTGTACCGTATCAGACTGATTAACCAGCATTTGCTCAGCTTTTTTACGTGCTTCAACGATTTTACTTTCGTCAAGATTATGTGCACGCATGGCCGTATCAGCTAATACAGTAACCATCTTAGGTTGTACTTCTAAGACACCACCTGATACATAAATCACTTCTTCTTCACCATTTGGTGTTTGCACACGCATCGCACCCGGTTTTAGCAAAGTAATAAGCGGTGTGTGACCTGGCAATACACCAATCTCGCCTTCGGTACCCGTAGCTATTAACATGCTAATTTCGCCTGAATACAACTCTTCACGAGCACTTACGACGCGACATTGTAACGTTGCCATACTTAACTCCTTACCATCAAAATACAATCAAAACTGCGATGCGTAACCTAATGGCAAATAAGTTTATTATGACCTATTTGCCTTTTAGAAAATGCTAGCACAATTTTACGCTGCAGTAGATTTCATCTTCTCTGCTTTAGCAACAACTTCATCAATGCCACCAGCCATATAGAAGGCTTGTTCTGGTAGGTCATCGTATTCACCTGCAATGATGGCCTTGAAGCTAGCAATGGTATCGCGCAGAGCAACATATTTACCAGGTGCACCAGTGAATACTTCTGCTACGTGGAATGGCTGTGACAAGAAACGCTGAATCTTACGTGCACGGTAAACAACCAGCTTATCTTCTTCTGATAGCTCATCCATACCCAAGATAGCGATGATGTCTTTAAGCTCTTTATAACGCTGTAGAACTTCCTGAACACCACGAGCCACATTGTAATGCTCATCACCAATTACTTGTGGATCTAGCTGACGTGACGTTGAATCTAGTGGATCAACCGCAGGATAGATACCTTGTGATGCGATATCACGGCTTAGTACAACCGTTGCATCCAAGTGAGCAAACGTTGTCGCTGGTGATGGATCGGTCAAATCATCCGCAGGTACATAGACCGCTTGAACTGAAGTAATAGAACCTGACTGAGTTGAAGTAATGCGTTCTTGCAATAAGCCCATCTCTTCAGCAAGTGTCGGCTGATAACCAACTGCTGATGGCATACGACCAAGCAGTGCTGATACTTCAGTACCGGCTAGCGTATAACGGTAGATGTTATCAACAAACAGCAATACGTCACGACCTTTGCCAGTAGCAGGATCTTTAGTATCACGGAAGTATTCAGCCATAGTCAAGCCAGACAATGCAACACGTAGACGGTTACCCGGTGGCTCATTCATCTGACCATATACCATCGCAACTTTAGATTTACTAAAGTCTTCAGTGTTTACAACGCCAGCTTCTTGCATTTCATGATAGAAATCGTTACCTTCACGAGTACGCTCACCAACACCAGCAAATACTGACAAACCTTCATGCTTTAGAGCGATGTTATTGATCAGCTCCATCATGTTAACGGTTTTACCAACACCAGCACCACCGAACAGACCAACTTTACCACCTTTAGCAAACGGGCAAAGTAAATCAATTACTTTAATACCAGTCTCTAGTAGTTCAGTGCTGTTTGACTGATCAGCATAACTTGGCGCATCACGGTGGATAGACCATTTCTCGTCTGCTGCAACAGGACCTTCTTCATCAATAGGACGACCAAGAACATCCATAATGCGACCCAGTGTTCCTGTACCTACTGGTACAGAAATAGCTGCACCAGTATTGGTAACAGGTAGGTTACGCTTTAGGCCTTCAGTTGATCCCATAGCAATAGTACGTACGATACCATCACCTAGCTGTTGCTGTACTTCTAGGGTGGTTTCGGTACCATCTACTTGCAAGGCATCAAAAATCTGAGGAACTTCATTACGGTTGAACTCAACGTCAAGAACCGCGCCAATAATCTGTACAATACGACCGCTACTCATTGCGTTCTCCTTGAACTTCTATATATAGGTGTAGTCAATTATGAAACAGCAGCAGCACCGCCAACGATTTCCGAGATTTCTCGGGTAATCGCCGCTTGACGCAGCTTGTTATAAACCAACTGTAAATCGTTAATAAGGTCACCAGCATTATCTGTAGCCGCTTTCATAGCAACCATACGTGACGACTGCTCAGAAGCGATGTTTTCCATTACCGCTTGATAGACAATCGACTCAATATAACGGCCAAGTAATTCATCAATCAATGTCTTGATATCAGGCTCATAGATATAGTCCCAGCTGAGCTCTGTTTGTAAGCCACTTTCGTCTTCATCAAATGACTGCTCTGGTAAAGGAACCAATTGATTGACAGTCGGCTTTTGAGTCATGGCATTAACGAATTTGTTATAGACCACATAGATGCGATCTATATTACCGTTACTATAATCCTCAAGCATGGCTTGAACAGGTGCGTTTATTTGCTCAAACGTTGGCTTATCACCATAATCGGTCACTGCCGAGGTAACATTACCACCAAAATTTTTGAAAAAACTCACGCCTTTAGCACCAATAGCTGCAAACTCAGTCTGTACAGACTGATCTTGATATTGCTGGATACTCTTAGATAAAGCTTTAAATAAGTTGACGTTCAAACCGCCCGCTAGACCACGGTCAGAGGTAATGACAATATAGCCAACCTTATTGACAGGACGCGATACCATATACGGGTGTTTGTAGTCAGATGAAGCATGCACCAAATGTGAAATAACCCGACGCATACTATCAGCATACGGGCGACCCACTTCCATGCGCTCTTGTGCACGGCGCATTTTACTTGCTGCAACCATTTGCATTGCACGAGTAATTTTTTGGGTGCTTTTAATACTGGTGACTTTGGCACGTATCTCTTTTAAGCTTGCCATAATGATTCCAATATGAGAGGGTTAAAAAGCATTGGCGCAAGCGACAATCATTTGATATATGACATTAATCTGGCAGAATAACATTCTATATCTTGTGCATTACGCGATCTAATGCTGCTAGTGGTTAAAACAGTGGCGCAAGTATCTAATAAGACAATGTGCCACTTTTTATTGACTATCACAGATAGCCGTAACCAAATCCGGCTTAACCCGTGAAATTAATAACTGTGATTTTGTTTAAAGGTCTCTAGAGCTGACTTTAAACGACCTGCGATATCATCGTTGTAGTTCGCAGTGTCATCAATCTCACGCATCAATTCACTCTGCTCATCATGCATATAGCGTAAGTAAGCTTCTTCGAAAGAACCAATCTTTTCAACAGGCACATCCGATAAGAATCCTTCATTTGAAGCATAAATAACAGCTGCTTGCTCAGAGATAGACATTGGCTGATACTGCTTTTGCTTCATCAGTTCAGTCACACGCTCACCATGATCGAGCTGTTCGCGAGTTGCATCATCAAGATCTGAGGCAAACTGAGCAAATGCTGCCAATTCACGGTATTGGGCCAACGCAGTACGAATACCACCAGATAGCTTTTTGATAATCTTAGTCTGTGCTGAACCACCAACACGAGATACCGAGATACCAGCATTTACTGCCGGACGGATACCTGAGTTGAATAGGCTAGATTCTAAGAAGATCTGACCATCAGTGATTGAAATCACGTTAGTTGGTACGAATGCAGATACGTCACCAGCTTGTGTCTCAATGATTGGTAGCGCCGTTAAAGAGCCAGTTTTACCTTTCACTTCACCGTTAGTGAACTTTTCTACATAGTCAGCATTTACACGTGATGCACGCTCAAGTAAACGTGAATGTAAATAGAATACGTCACCAGGATATGCTTCACGACCTGGCGGACGACGTAGCAATAGTGAAATCTGACGATAAGCGACTGCTTGCTTTGATAAATCATCAAATACAATCAATGCATCTTCGCCGCGGTCACGGAAGTATTCACCCATCGTACAGCCTGAATATGGTGCAATATACTGTAGAGCTGCAGGCTCTGATGCTGAAGCAACCACAACAGTGGTATATTCTAGTGCGCCAGTTTGTTCAAGCTTACGTACTACGTTAGCGATAGTCGAACGTTTCTGTCCGATAGCGACGTATACACATTTAATGCCAGAAGCTTTCTGTGCAATGATCGCATCGATAGCCATCGCTGTTTTACCAGTCTGACGGTCACCAATGATAAGCTCACGCTGGCCACGACCGATTGGAATCATGGTATCAACGGCTTTATAGCCAGTCATTACTGGCTGATCTACTGACTGACGATCGATAACGCCTGGAGCGATTTTCTCGACTTTGTCAGTCATCTTAGCATCGATAGGACCTTTGCCATCAATAGGATTACCCAAGGCGTCAACAACACGACCTAGCAGCTCAGGACCTACTGGTACTTCAAGGATACGACCAGTACAATAGGCTTTTTGACCTTCTTGCAGCTTTAGGTAATCACCAAGTACTACCGCGCCGACAGAATCACGCTCTAAGTTAAGAGCCATTCCATAGATTTCGCCTTCAAACTCAATCATTTCGCCGTACATGGCATCTTCAAGACCATGAATCTGCACGATACCGTCAGATACTTTGACAATCGTGCCTTCATTCTTTGCAGTTGCACCCGCATCAAGGTCTTGAATACGCTGCTTAATCAGGTTACTGATTTCCGCTGGATTCAATTGTTGCATTGCCTTGTTTCCTTTAATTTATGATAACCCGCCCACTGACTTAAATGCTCTTACTATCACGCAGGTATTATAGAGCTGCGTTGATGAATGGCATTAGGCAGTTAGCTGTGTTTTTAACTGTTGTAACTTGCCGCGCATCGAATCATCAATGACTTTGTCACCGACTTTTATCGTAGCGCCTGCCAATAGACTTGGATCGACCGACTCATGAATCACGACACTACCGTTTAGTGATTCGGCAAGGCGCATCTTAATCGTTTCACGCTGAACGTCAGTCAATGGGTAGGCAGTAGTCACATATGCGTCAAGCTGCTTTAAGCTTATGGCCTTGTGATGACGATAATGCTCATAAACTTCAGGAAGCAGCGCTAGACGCTCTTGATCTGCCAGCTGCTTAATAAAATTAGTGAGCGCTGGTGATACTTTAGGATAGCTAATATTATTGCCATAACGAGAGCCTTTGCTCTCACCTAATAGCTGTTTAAAAGCAGAACCATTATCACCAGCTACTTGTGAGTCATAAAGATCAACCAAAGCAGCTGACTTATGCTCAGCCGTAACAGCTGGATTTTCTAGCCAAGTACGAAAAGCTTTGTCATTGACAACTGTACTGGCGATAAACAAGAAATTCTCCCACTCATCTACAGCCCCGTTTTCATTGGCATAGTCAAACGCGGCTCTAGCGTAGGGTCGTGCTAAGGTTGATAAGTCAGCCATTATATCCTCACAGTTACAGCTTCGCCGCCAGTTGGTCTAGCATACTGGCATGTTTTTGCACATCGACTTTGTCTTGCAAAATCTTTTCTGCACCAAGCACAGCCAGTTCAGCAACTTGAGCACGTAATGACTCACGTGCTTGATTGATTTCTTGGTCGATAGACGCTTGCGCCTGTTGACGAATGCGCTCGGCTTCCGTTTGGGCTTGCATTTTTGCATCTTCGACAAGCTGATTGGCACTCTTGTTTGCTTGCTCAATTAGAGCAGCAGCTTTAGTCTTTGCAAGATCAAGCTCCTGCTGGACATCTTGCTCCGCGGTCGCTAAATCTGCTTTTGCTTTTTCTGCGGCACTCAAGCCTTCAGCAATTTTACGCTGACGCTCATTAATGGCGCCGATAAGTGGTGGCCACACGAATTTCATGCAAAAAACCACAAATATTGCAAAAGCAATGGCTTGACCGACGAGTGTAAAATTGATATTCACGTGATCACCTCTTTGTTAATGAAAAATCAGTTTCATTGATCATGTTTGGCAGTCAAATCTTGACTATATTTGATAGAAAACTTCCGAATACCAAACATTTACAACTGAGCTTTCGGATTAACCTGCTAGAGGGTTAGCGAATAACAATAGCATAGCAATACCAACACCGATCATCGGAATAGCATCAAGAAGACCTGCTACGATGAACATACGAGTTTGCAATTGTGAGCCAAGTTCTGGCTGACGCGCAACACCTTCTAAGAACTTGCCACCTAGAATAGCAAAACCAATACCTGTGCCAAGTGCGCCAAGACCGATAAGTAGCGCTACTGCGATAACTGTGTAACCACCTAATACTGGATCCATTGATGTATCCTCATTTACCTATTGAATAATGTCTAATTAATGTTCAGTTGATGATGCAAGCGACATGTAAACTATCGTCAGCATCATAAATACGAACGCTTGAAGTGTAATAACTAAGATGTGGAAGATAGCCCACGGTACCGATAACGCCCATTGAATCCAAAACGGCATTAGAGCAATCAGTATAAAAATCAATTCCCCAGCATACATATTACCGAATAGACGCAAACCAAGTGATACTGGCTTAGCAATCAAAGTAACAGCTTCTAAAATGAAGTTGATGGGGATTAAAATAGCTTGGATAATTGGGTTTTTGGCACCAAATGGGTGTAGTGTTAACTCACCTATAAATCCGCCAAGACCTTTTTCTTTAATACTATAAAATATAATCAATGCAAAGACAGAAAATGACATGCCAAGCGTGATATTAGGATCGGTTGTTGGAACAATCTTGAAGAACACGTGATGAGGATCATGACCCATTGCAGCACCAACTTGTCCTGCAAGACCTGGAATGAAGTCAACGGGTATTAAATCCATCAAGTTCATTAAGAAGATCCACACAAAAATGGTCAACGCTAGTGGCGCAATCAATTTTGAAGTACCACTGTACGAATCACGAACGTTGTTATCAACAAACTCAACGATCAATTCAATCGCTGCCTGAGTTTTGCTTGGCACGCCTGAAGTGACTTTTTTGGCAACCATCCAAAAGATGGCACAAAATAAAATACCCAGACCAACTGACCAAAGCATAGAATCAAGATGGATAGCATTAAAACCCATTGCCCCTGCTTCTTCAGCAGTATGGGCAACTTTCCAACCTTCGCCCGGCAAATAGCCATACGTCCAATTCGTTAAGTGGTGAGAGATATATTCTGATGATGTTTGCTCGGCTGCCATAATGTAAGCTTCTTATTAATCAACGATTTAATCAACTACCAAAAATATGGTTGTCATCTGATGAGGTTTTAGCGTGCTATCTAACATGCTGATAAGCCAGCAAATAACTGACACTAAAACGCTCATGTAACCAATAACATCCAACCCATAGTTCTATTACTAATGTACGGATTTGATAGCCGCAAATGAATTTTAGCTATCAAAAAAGGGCTTATGATAATTCAGTAATAGCCCTTGCATATGTACGCAAAATTATTATATATGTGTTCACTTACTGTCGTATTTTGACGACTAACGCCTTGTATAGCGTTCATAAGCAAAATATTTAGCTGTCTATCTTAATGCAGCGTTGTATTCGTGTAAAGTCAATTATCAAATTTTTATTCGTTGTATGAATAAGTTAGCTACTGTTAATATTTTCTAACATAACTTTGTGTCTATAATCTATCTGCAATCTATTTGCAAAAATAGTTTTGATAAATAATAACAGTAACTTAATCTGCTCTACCCTATCACTATATTTTGACACACTACGTTCATTTCGAATAATTATACAAAAATTTTACGATCGCTAGCACTGTCTTAAGACAGACTTTTATGTTTTGACATTTTAGAACTAGTCATAGAGAAGTTGGACGGCAGGGTGGCTTTCATAAAAATATTAATCATATAACTATATCTATAGTTAACACTAACGTATATACCACAACATCCAACTGTGACTAATTTGCATTACCATAAAACCGATAAACAGCGCAGGCGCAGATAGGGGTTGTACGGTAATAAAAATTAGTGCGAAACCCAACATGGCTAATAGCCACTTGGCCATCTGTCCTCGATATAGCTGGCTAACAATATGTTGGCGCGCGCGATATCCAGTATACCAAAAAATAAACCCAGCAAATATAGATTGGCTAGAAAAGCTAAGTAACGCACCGAGAGCGGCACTTTTTGTTACGGTAAGCTCACTATGCAACCAAACAGCATCTATGACCCAAGCAATAATTATGAGAATAAATAATATCCATGCTTGGCGTTTGATATAGATGCCAATCTTATCTTTTTGCGTGCGTTTAGCAGGCTTGGTCATCAGTATTCCTATAGCCTTACAACATTAGGATAATTTAGCATGCTTCTGATACTTTTATCCGTGAATCGTTTACCCTACAGGTATTACCTTTATAACCAAAATCAAACGCCACTTATTATAAGGAGCATGTGCGTGTTAAGCAAGTAAAATCTGAAACTTGTCAACTATTTAGCAGACACATGACTCAAGATAGATTATTCTGAAGTTCAAATCACTATATTTGAGTCATGGTAATATTTATTTGGTG
>NZ_JBQSVP010000125.1:0-8624 GCF_052376345.1 Psychrobacter sp. AOP5-GZ1-6
ATATCTGTTAATTCCATACCTAAGCTGGCGTTCACGCTTAAAGACTCGGTATCTTGTTGGTCAGTTTGAAGGATGTCTGGGCTAACACGATCACCATGGCTATCGAATTTGCCACCGGTACTACCGTAATCCACATCTAAGCGTCCATATACTCGCTCGCCACCATAACCTAAGGTTTGCCCAACGCTATAACCCAACGATTCAGAATCAAAGTTTCGACTGCTACTAATGCCTAGTCGGGTTTGTCTGATAGGACCATAGCCCACATCTGACTTGGTCACTAGGTTGATTAGGCCGCCAGCTGCACCAGCACCATAAATACTAGTAGCACCAGATAGTACTTCTACTCGCTCAAGCTGGGCAGGATCAATACTATTCAGCTCTCGTGACAGACTACGTGAGCTACTTAATGGTACACCATTAAGTAAGTATTGTACTGGACGACCGTGCATGGTGGTGCCGTAGTTACTCGTTGAGCTGCTACTGGCACCTAAACTTGGAATCAGCTGTGCCAATATATCGCCTGTGGTACGGTCACCTGTGGCCTGCACCTGAATCTCTTGTTCAGTAAGCACTTGAGTGACAGCCGGCATCTCACTAATTTTTTGCGCCAGTGCCGTACCAGTTCTGGCATTTGCAGTCACTGTGATGGCATCCAGAGTCACGCTTGGTTCTTCAGTAGAAGTTGCGCTTGAGTCTGACACTTCTGATGCACCAACAGCATTGTTAGTGCTGTCGTTGATATTGGTTTGAGCGTATAACTGTTGGCTGATACAAAGAGTCAAAACGGATAAGGCAAGTTGATGACGACTTTTCATAGTTTCACTTCATTTAGTTGGATGATCAAATAGAGGCACTGACTGATGCTGAGATAGCAATACTGGGTATACTAAAGTTGTGAATAGTATTGTAAATGATAATGGTTTTTGTTTCTATACTTATTTGTTTTGTATCAGGTTTTGTATTCTCAATTCAATCTATAGCCATTTTAGTGCTCTCAAAAGCATCAAATAGCGGGTTATCATTTCAATATTATCAGTACTGATTTTTTATATGACAGTGGTCTGATACAGTCCAAAAACTCGAGCAATAATTATTCAAAAAATTAACAATATTTATTTATATAATGTTTATTTGTATATCAATGTGCTATAGTTAATATATTGCTATTAACCAACGATAAGGAAAGATTGATATGAGAAAGAATCAACATTCATGTGAGAATCATTCGTGCCATAATGATACAGCACCAGTTAGCGCGCCGGCTTTTCCTCAACTAAACCAGCCAGCGCCTGATTTTACAGCGTTAACCACTGATGGTATGAAGTCATTGGCTGACTATAAAGGTAAATGGTTGGTGTTGTTCTCGCATCCTGCGGATTTCACCCCTGTATGTACCACTGAGTTTATGGCATTCGCTACTAAAGCGGCAGATTTTCGTGCCAAAAACTGTGAGTTATTAGGGTTGTCTATTGATAGTGTACATTCGCATATTGCTTGGATGCGTAATATCAAAGAAAACTTTGGTGTAGAGATTACCTTTCCCATTATTGCTGATTTATCGATGCAGGTTGCCAAATCTTATGGCATGATTCAGCCTGGTGCCAGTGACACCTCGGCAGTACGAGCCACCTTTATCATCGATCCTGAAGGTGTATTGCGGGCAATGATCTACTATCCAATGAGCAATGGCCGCTCGGTTGATGAATTCTTGCGCTTGCTTGAGGCGCTACAAACCAGTGATGAAAACAATATTGCTACACCAGAGAATTGGCAAGCAGGAGATCCTGTTATCGTACCACCACCACGTACCGCTACAGAAGCCGAAAGTCGTGTGGACGATGGTTATGATTATACGGACTGGTATTTTAGTAAAAAAACACTCTAATAGAAGTGAGCTTTATTTTGATAGTGGATATTGAGTAAATATAGGCGTGTTGATGATTCGACACGCCTAATTTTTTTACCTTTTTAAGTTTCTACCGTTTTTTACGGTTTCTATTTATGTTATCGACTACTGATATTGAGGGTCGTCTTAAACAGGCTAATCTCAAAAAATTTATCTCTCCAAGGAGAAAAAATGAAAACAATTATATTGTCACTATTCATCCTGTTTGGTTTGACTTCCTATGCAAGTGCGGAAGATGCGCTATCTGTGCCACCACAAGAGGTTTGGAATCTTGTACAAGAAGCTCCGGACGAGCTGCTGTTTATTGATGTGCGTGATCCAGTAGAAATCATGTTTATCGGTTTTACAGATGCTGTAGATATCAACATTCCTTTTAAGCTAGTTGATCGTACTCAGTTTAATGATAGCAAAGGCAGTTTTGCCATGCAGAGCAACCCAAACTTTGCCTCTGATGTAAAAAAAGCATTAAAAGCCAAAGGTCTAGGTAACGACGCGCTTATTGTGACTATGTGCCGGTCTGGATCTGCACGTGGCAAGCCCAGTGCTGATTATCTATTATCGCAAGGGTTTTCAAACGTTAAATATATCGATCACGGCTTTCAGGGCAGTACGGTAAAAGAAGGTGATATGAAAGGGTTTCGTGTAGTGAATGGCTGGCAAAACTCAGGTTTACCTTGGTCGTCAAAGATTAATGCTGACAAAATCAACAAGCCGTAAGCTTTTTAGGAATGATACAGGTGTGTTTTTTAGAATGACGACACACCTTAGCAATATTACGACTGATGACAAGAGTTATCGGCAAGGGTTTGTAGAATTCCACAGGATACCGCCGAAGTACTGCTGACGCATTTTTGACGTAATACGGTTAGATGCTGCTTTAACTGTGCCAGCTCTTGCATACGCACCTCCACCGCGTGAATATGCTCATCCAATAAGATATCTACATCACCGCAGTCTTTATCAGGCTCATCCCAGTACCCAAGTAGCGTCTTCACTTCACTCAATGTCATGTCCAGCGTCCGGCAATGCATGATGAATTGTAGACGCTCGACATGGTCTTCACGATATAAGCGATAGTTTCCGGCGCTACGAGAGGGCTCTGGTAGTAACCCTTCCTTTTCATAATAGCGAATGGTTTCTACGGTGGCACCGACTCGTTTAGCGAGCGCGCCAATTTTAATGGGCATAATGAATGACCTCTATTCTCTAGAAAGTTAATAGCAAACAGTCTTAACCTTAAAGTCCTAACACTAAAGTAACTATAAGGTCTGATGTCCAACAAATCAAGGCTATCGGATTGAAGGTTGCCAAATTGAATATTTATAGTCTTGACTCTAAAGCCACTAGAGGGTTCATAATATCTTTATTGAAAAGGATAAATTATTATGAAATATCATATTGAAGGTATGGACTGTGCTGGCTGTGTTAGCAAGATTGAAAAGGCGCTCACCCGTATGCCGGGCGTTGACGATATAGAGCTGAGCTTTGCGACGGAAAAGTTATCATTGACGTTGGCGGCTGATTCGACCACGCAACTCAGCGATATCGAAAAAACCATCAAACGACTGGGCTTTGGTATATCTGCCTATACAGATTCATCAATCGCCTCACATACGGATGATGATGCATCAGAGACACCAGAGCCGCGTTGGTGGCAAACCCTAAAAGGCAAGCAAGTGCTAGTTGTCGGTATTCTGATGGCTGTCGCATATACACTCGCATTACTGTTTCCTGATTATGGTATATGGGTGTTCGCGGTAGCGGTGATTGCTAGTGTGTATCCATTTGTCCGAAAAGCTTTTGCTCTAGCGATGTCAGGTTCGCCTTTTTCGATTGAAATGCTGATGTCGGTTGCTGCCATTGGCGCGCTGATTATTGGGGAAGCCGAAGAGGCTGCTGCGGTTGTGTTTTTATTTTCGATTGGTGAGCTATTAGAAAGCGTGGCTGCTGATCGCGCACGTGCTGGTATTAAGGCACTGGCATCACTGGTGCCAAAAACGGCAGTATTGCTTGATAAAAATGGCGAACAGCATGACGTTTCGGCTTCATCGTTGCAGGTAAATGACCTCGTACTCGTGCGCCCCGGCGATAGAGTGTCTGCCGATGGTGTCATCGAACAAGGTACGTCTAGCCTTGATGATTCACCAGTAACAGGTGAGTCTGTACCAGTTGCTAAAATGGTAGGTGATGATGTGTTCGCAGGGTCAATCAACATAGATGGCGCGCTACAGGTACGTGTACAGAAAACAGCAGCGGACAACACGATTGCACGTATTATTGAGCTCGTAGAGCAGGCGCAGGCTTCCAAAGCACCAACTGCGCGTTTTATCGAAAAATTCAGTCGATACTACACACCCGCAGTGATGGCGATTGCCTTATTGATTATTATTATTCCACCGTTAGCTCTAGGCGGCGAGTGGGCCACTTGGCTGTATCGTGGCTTGGCACTCTTGCTCATTGCTTGCCCGTGCGCTTTGGTTTTATCAACCCCAGCCGCTGTTGCCTCTGGTCTAGCGGTCGCTGCGCGTCGTGGCTTGCTGATCAAAGGTGGTAGCGCCTTAGAAGCGATTGGTCGTGTGAACACAGTTGCTTTTGACAAAACAGGTACCTTAACCGAAGGCAAGCCACGCGTTACTGACGTTATTTCTTTTACACAAAAGGATATGGATTTTCAATCTAAACATGAGGTATTGGCGCTCTTTGCTAGTGTAGAGTCCGGCTCTAATCACCCACTTGCGAGGGCTATTGTAGATCATGCGAGAGACACTCAAGTTGCCGTACCTGTGCCCACCAATGCCTATGCGACTGCTGGTAAAGCGGTGCATGCAACAGTCTCTGGGCAGTCTCTAGCCATTGGTTCGCCTGTCTATGCTGCTGACGTTGCATTGCTGTCGCCCAAACAACAAGCACAAATTGAATCGCTACAACACGATGGCAAGACGGTTTCGGTGCTGTTTGATGAGCAGAGCGGTGACGTCCTTGGATTGGTCGCGTTACGAGATGAATTGCGAGAGAGTGCTCAAACAGGGGTGGCACAGCTTAAAGCCATGGGTATTCGTTCAGTGATGCTCACAGGCGACAACCATCGTACTGCGCAGGCACTGGCTAGCAACTTAGACATACAATGGCAAGCCGAGCTGCTGCCAGAAGACAAATTGCGTCTGCTAAATGAGATGAGAGACAATACCCAAATAGCGATGGTGGGCGATGGTATCAATGATGCTCCAGCGCTCGCCACCGCAGATATCGGCATCGCCATGGGCGGTGGTACTGATGTGGCTATCGAAACAGCGGATGTTGCGTTATTAAAAAGCCGTGTGACCGATGTCGCTCATCTAGTGGCACTGTCACGGGCAACCATGTCTAATATTCATCAAAACGTGATTTTTGCACTGGGTCTAAAAGGTGTTTTTCTCATCACTACCGTACTGGGTGTGACAGGTCTATGGCTCGCTGTCATAGCGGATACTGGCGCAACTATTTTGGTTACGCTGAATGCGCTGCGATTGCTTAGATTCAAGTTTAAAGCAGCAACGCAGCCATAAGTCTTGCTTTCCATTTCTAGACTGCCTTCCATTTCTAGCTTATATGATCATTTTTTGTGCCTTTACACAACCTCTCGAAAGCTAAAGATGAATATAATTCATCTTTAGCTTAAATTGTATCGTTTTTATTCATGTTCTGATTTAGGTATGATTCATTTCATACACAAATTTGGTTTTATCTCAGATATTGAGAACAGATTAAGGCAGTCAATCACCATGAGTACACCGTTTACATATTCAGTTTCGAGCATTCGTTTTGATGAAAACTATCAGCCTGCAGACAGCACACGTCTGACGACTAATTTTGCAAACTTGGCGCGTGGCGAACATCGCGAAGAGAACCTACGCAAAACGTTAAGAATGATAGACAATCGCTTTAACGCATTGGCGCATTGGGACAACCCAACAGCAGACCGCTATTCTGTTGACGTAGATATTATTTCTGTAAACATGGATATCGAAGGCAACGGCAATAATTTTCCTATTATTGAAACCTTAAAAACAACGATTACTGATCATAAAGACAACACCCGTATTGAGGGTATGATTGGTAACAGTTTTTCTTCTTATGTGCGCGATTATGATTTTAGTATCGTACTGCTAGATCATTTTGATAAAAAACCAGGTGAGCCGGTGCCCAAAAACTTTGGTGACTTACATGGTAAGTTGTTTCAAGACTTATTGAATTCAGAGGCATACAAAGCGCAATTTAATAAAAAGCCAGTGATTTGCCTCAGTGTTTCAACCAGTAAGACGTATCATCGCACTACCAATCATCACCCTGTGCTAGGGGTTGAATATAGACAAGACGAGTATTCGTTAACCGATGATTACTTTCACAAAATGGGTCTGACCGTTCGTTACTTCATGCCTGTCGGCAGTGTGGCACCGTTAGCGTTTTATTTCGCTGGTGATTTGCTAAGTGATTACACTGATTTTGAGCTAATCAGTGCAATCAGTACCATGGAAACGTTTCAAAAGATCTACCGTCCTGAAATTTACAATGCCAACTCTACAGCGAGTCAAGTGTATCAACCAAGTCTCAAGTATCAAGATTACTCACTGACGCAAATTGTATATGACCGCGAGGAGCGCAGTCAGATGGCGGTGACACAAGGTAAGTTTACGGAAGAAACATTTATCAAGCCATACCAAGACATTCTTGAAGAGTGGGCTGCAAGCTATACCGTTGATAGTCAAGCAGATAAAAAACAAACCAATAATAAATATGCTGCTTAACCGAGCACACGAGAGAAGACAAACAACCATGACAAAACTATTATTACCAACATCAACCGCTGGCAGCTTACCGAAACCGTCTTGGCTGGCAGAACCTGAAAAAATTTGGTCACCTTGGGCATTAGAAGGCGAGCAGTTGATTGAAGCCAAGCAAGATGCATTGCGTTTGTCACTACAAGAACAAGTACATGCAGGTATTGATATCGTCAGCGATGGCGAGCAGACTCGTCAGCATTTCGTGACCACGTTTATCGAACATCTCGATGGTGTTGATTTTGAAAATCGTGAGACAGTCAAAATCCGTGATCGCTATGATGCGAGTGTGCCATCAGTGGTCGGTGCGGTGAGCCGTCAAAAGCCAGTATTTGTAGAAGATGCCAAGTTTTTACGTCAGCAGACCAATCAGCCAATCAAATGGGCCTTGCCAGGGCCGATGACGATGATTGATACACTGTATGACGATCATTATAAAAGTCGTGAGAAACTGGCTTGGGAATTTGCTAAAATCCTGAATCAAGAAGCAAAAGAGCTAGAGGCCGCTGGCGTTGATATTATCCAATTCGATGAACCAGCATTTAATGTGTTCTTTGATGATGTGAATGACTGGGGTATTGCTACTTTAGAGCGTGCTATTGAAGGTCTAAAATGCGAAACAGCAGTACATATTTGCTACGGTTATGGTATCGAAGCCAATAATAACTGGAAAAAGACACTGGGTTCAGAATGGCGTCAATATGAAAAGGCCTTTCCTCAGCTGCAACAGTCTAAGATTGATATTGTCTCACTGGAGTGTCAAAACTCACATGTGCCAATGGATTTGATTGAATTGATTCGTGGTAAAAAAGTAATGGTTGGTGCCATTGATGTGGCAACCAATACCATTGAGACACCAGAAGAAGTGGCCAACACACTACGTAAAGCATTACAATTTGTCGATGCTGACAAGCTGTATCCTGCCACCAATTGCGGTATGGCACCGTTGTCACGCCAAGTGGCTCGTGGCAAGCTTGCGGCATTAAGTGCAGGCGCACAGATCGTTCGTCAAGAGCTGACTGCGTAGAGCTTATCAAACAAACTGATGTAAATTCGGCATTGGTAGCTTTGGTATTGGTAACGCTGGTAAGTTTTGCAGGCTAGGATTTTAACTTGAATGATGCTTATTAAAGTTCAGTCGTTGAGGAGATTCTATTTAAAGAATCTCCCTTTGCAAAACTAAAATTGAAGCACAATTTTTTAACGTTTCACAGGATTTCAGTAATGATTAAAGATATGATTGAAGCAACCGATTTTAGAGATGCCATGTCTTTGTTAACGACTGCGGTCAATGTTGTCACCACAGAAGGTGCCTCTGGCGTTCATGGGTTTACAGCATCGGCAGTATGCAGTGTCACAGATACACCGCCAACTTTGCTCGTCTGTATGAACCAGACGTCTCGGTCGCATGCGTATTTTGTTGAAAACAAAACATTGTGTGTCAATGTGTTGGGCGCTCATCATGAGCCCGTCTCTAACGCTTTTGCCTCAAAATTACATTCAGAAGAACGTTTCAAACAAGGCGCTTGGTCTCAGCTAGTAACAGGCTCTCCTATTTTAGAAGATGCATTGGTCAGTTTCGACTGTGAGATTGAGCAAATTCAGAAAGTAGGCACGCACAGTGTGTTTATGTGCCGAGTAGTCGCCATCAAAAAATCTGAGCAACCAGATGGACAAGAAGAAAGCTTGGTTTACTTTAATCGTGCTTACTCTCGAGTGGGTCAAGTGGATATCGCTTAAGTCAATCATCCGGCCATTATCGAATGGCCATCAAACTATTCATCGTCAATCTGAGAAGTAACTATCCCGTGGAATTAATCATTTTTTTAGTCATAGGTGCCCTCGCAGGATTTGCTGCGGGGCTTTTTGGTGTGGGCGGTGGAACCATCATCGTGCCA
>NZ_JBQSVP010000126.1:0-8584 GCF_052376345.1 Psychrobacter sp. AOP5-GZ1-6
AAACATTCAATAGACCCTATAAATTAGTAAACTTAATTCTACCGATGAGAGCATAGTTTATAATTTGTCAAAGTGACAGCTTTTTATGAAAATTATTTATGAAAAAACCGCCTCAAACTCAGCTTCATTAAAGCCGCACAGCAATATTGACTGACTTTGATTTTTATCGTCAATCTGACCTTCCACAATCGGACGCTTAATCATACTGGTGTTTTCGACTAGTAAATCAATCGCGTTATTTATATCGGCATCAGCTGCTTGCTTTTGCTCATCGGTCAGCTTGCGCCATGTGGTACCACGCTTGTTCAGCACTTTATCGATACCTAGCGCATCTACCCAACGCTGGACGCTTGGTTTGTCGATGCCTTGTTTTTTATAATCATGAAAATCATAGCTAACACCTAACTCCTCAAGCTTAGTAAACGCCTTTTTCATGGTGCTGCATGATTTGATACCGTAAATAGTGATGGTCATAATGATTCCTATATAATATCTTAAGTGCTTATAAACTTCTTAATACTGCTCTATTATTACGTTGCCCCATCGCATTTTTTGCCGATTTGCGCTATTCTAGCGTATCTAATTTTCTTATCAAAATATTCAATCTAGAGCCCACTATGAGTAATACTGTGACATCTGACCAAGCAGAAAACAATTATTATAACCCACAAGCTATCGAAGCGGCGCAACAAGCCAAATGGGCAACTGACAAGCGCTTCGAAGTTAGTAATGAGCCAAGCGATAAGCCAAGCCGTTATATGCTGTCTATGTTTCCTTATCCAAGCGGCAAGCTACATATGGGGCACGTGCGTAACTATACAATTTCGGACGTACTGAGCCGTTACTATCGCCTAAAAGGTCATGAAGTCATGCAGCCAATGGGCTGGGATGGTTTTGGCTTGCCAGCAGAAAACGCCGCGATCGCCAATCAAACCCCACCTGCCAAGTGGACGTTTGCCAATATTGACAACATGCGCGCACAGCTTAAGTTACTAGGCCTATCTATTGACTGGTCACGCGAGTTCGCTACCTGTAGCCCTGAATACTATCAGTGGGAGCAGTGGTTATTCTTACAGTTATACAAAAAAGGCTTGGTCTATAAAAAGCTATCGACGGTCAACTGGGACCCGATTGACAATACGGTATTGGCCAATGAGCAGGTCATCGATGGCAAAGGCTGGCGTAGTGGTGCTGCAGTTGAGAAGCGCGACATTCCTATGTATTACTTCAACATCACTGACTATGCTGATGAGCTGCTGGATGATTTGGATCAATTAGAAGGTCATTGGCCATCAGAAGTACTGACCATGCAGCGTAACTGGATCGGTCGTAGTGCGGGTATGGAAGTACACTTTCCATACGAGTTGGCAGGTGAAAGCAATACCTTAGATGTGTTCACTACCCGTCCTGATACCTTGATGGGCGTCACCTATGTGGCAGTTGCCGCAGAGCATCCGCTTGCACAGTATGCATCTGAGAATGATAAAGCAATCGCAGATTTTTGTGCCTTGTGTAAAAAAGGCTCAGTCGCTGAAGCCGATTTGGCCAAAGCCGAAAAAGTCGGTATGGACACAGGTCTGACTGTCACTCACCCACTAACTGGCGAAGAAGTACCCGTTTGGGTTGCGAACTATGTGCTAATGAGCTATGGCTCAGGTGCTGTGATGGCGGTTCCCGCTCATGATGAGCGTGATTATGAATTTGCGAACAAATATAGCCTGCCTATTAAACAAGTCATCCAGTCACCTGAAGGTTATAAAGAGTCTGTGCTTGCTGATGCCAAAGCAGACGGTTCTGAGCCAAACCTTGCCTATACTGAACGCGGCACCTTGGTGAATTCAGGCGAGTTTGACGATCTAGACTTTGAGCAAGCGTTTGAAGCAATGCTAGCCAAGCTTGAGCCAAAACAATTAGCCAAGAAAAAAATCCAATATCGCTTACGTGATTGGGGTGTCTCACGTCAACGCTATTGGGGTTGCCCTATCCCAATGATCAATTGCGAGCATTGTGGTACTGTGCCTGTCGAAGAAAAAGACTTGCCCGTCGTCCTACCGACTGATGTCGTCCCTGATGGTCGCGGCAACCCACTCAAAAACATTCCAGAGTTTGTAAACACCACTTGCCCTAAATGTGGTAACCCTGCTGAACGTGAAACCGATACCTTTGACACCTTCGTCGAGTCGAGCTGGTATTACGCACGCTTTGCTAGTCCAAATGATGCGCAAAGCATGGTCAATAAATCTGCTGCCAATAAATGGCTACCTGTTGATCAATATGTCGGCGGTGTTGAGCATGCTGTGATGCATCTACTTTATGCGCGTTTCTTTCACAAACTCATGCGTGATGAAAACTTGGTATCTGGCAACGAGCCGTTTGCCAACTTGATGACTCAAGGCATGGTACTCGCTGGTACTTTCTATCGCGTCAATGCAGATGGTAGTACCACCTATTACTTCGCCGAAGACATCGATATTGACTATGATGATCGCGGTCAACCGATTAAAGCCATCTTAAAATCTGATGGACAGCCAGTGACTATTGGCAAAATCGAAAAAATGTCTAAGTCAAAGAATAACGGCGTCGATCCACAGATTACCATCGATAAGTATGGTGCTGATACCGTTCGTCTATACACGCTATTTACCGCGCCTGCTGACCAAACGCTAGAGTGGTCGGATGATGCGTTAAAAGGCCCTTATAACTTCGTGAAGAAAGTGTGGCGTATTGCCGCTGAGCACATGCAAGCACTGACTGCTGCAAACTTAGATCTGACGACGCTAAATAGCGAAGTACTTAATACTGAAGGGCTAAGCAAAGAAGCCAAAAACTTACGTCGTAAAACGCACGAAACGATTGCTAAGATTGACAGTGATTTGGGTGATCGCTTGGCACTAAACACGCCCGTATCTAGCCTCATGGAGCTTGCCAACGAGTTAACTGGTTTTAAGGTCACTAATGAGCAAGACCTACGAGTGCAGCATGAAGCATTGGTAGATTTACTGATTATGTTATCGGTGTATGCACCGCACGTCGGTGAGCACTTACTTGAACAGTTGGGACTAGATACTGTTACTCTAAACTATCCAACTGTTGATGAAAGTGCGCTGGTGCAGGATACCATCACGATGGTCGTACAAGTTAATGGTAAGATGCGCGGTAAGATGGATGTCGCCCCAAACAGCGATCCAGAGCAGCTAAAAGCACAAGCTCGGGCGATTGAAGGTGTGGCAAAGTTCATTACTGGTGAAATCAAAAAAGAAATCGTCGTTCCTAATAAGTTGGTTAATATCGTGGTTGTGGGTTAGATATTTTAGGCTTAGTGGATGCTCTATCTAATCTAAGCCTTTTTATAATTTGAGGATAGCGATTATGTCGTATAAACATCGAACTGGTCAGTTACATCAAAGTAAACAGCGCGAACAACGCTATACTACTGTAAGCCTTGGTAGACAGAAACTAGCAACAGCATTGCTTGCTGCCCTACCGATGTTTACAGTATTAGGCGCCACAGCAGCGCTCAGCGGTTGCGGTTTTCAACTGCGTGGCTATGATACCCCAATGCTCTTAAATGTTGCCAAAACAGCAGTCATCATCGAAGATGATCGCACGTCCTTCCCACTCAAGCTACCGTTAACAAAAAACCTAGAGGCTTTAGGCGTCAACGTTATTAGTAATATGACAGCAAAAGATGTCGCTAATAATAATCAGACCAGCGCTGAACCTATTGCTGCGATTAATATTAGCAATCTCCGTTTTAAACAGTATGAGTTAGTCGGTGTTTTAACAGAAATTCGCTTAGTTATATCAGCAGATGTCAGCTACCAAACCATGGAAAATGGTCAGCCAATCACGTTAAGCAACCCCATACAAATTGAGCGCAGCTATCAATACAATGATGCATCGGTTAGCACTGATGATCAGCAAGGCAATCAAATTACTGAGTGGCTATATGATAGCTTGGCACGCCGTATCACGGATCAGTATGCGGCACTTTCTCTCCCTAAAGTGCCATCAGCAGGTGCCACCATACCCGTACAACCTGGTAATGGCTCATCATCAACCGCCGTTGTGACACCAAACCCTTAACATAAGCGTATTGCCAACTGAACATTTGATACTCACTGCCATCAACCTGTGTACTACCAGTCTATGCAAGATACCTTTATAAGAGCCTATCCAAAGCTACTGCAACCATCCGTTACAGTAGCGGGCTTGTGGCTGGCGCATGGTGATGAGCCCTTGCTCAGTCAATGGCTCATCGATGCGCTGCGTCCTCATTGGCACGCGCAAAATTACGCCATTAAACGCATAGAGCTGGTATCAGTCAAGAGCTGGCAGGAAGTGCTGTCAGAGTTAGGTAGCCAATCTTTATTCGATGATGCGAGCGCATTAATCGTGACCGGCAATCATAAACCTGACAAAGCCGTTATTGCTGAGTTAGAACGCTTCGCCATCGATGCACAATCAGGTGCACACAGTCACAGCCTTCTATGGCTAACACCCAAACAAGACAAACGCGCCCAAAGTAGCAAATGGTTTGCGCCATTTGCGCAGTACGGTCACATCATTGACTGCAATCTATACAATGAACAGCAACGACAACAACTGTTGCAAATACAAGCCCAGCAGTTTGGTTTAACACTGTCTCAAGAAGCTTGGCAGTTACTTATTTCACATACGGAGCATCATTTACTCAGTGCTTATCAAACCTTGTGGCGGCTGTCTTACCTGTTTGCACCGCAGCTGGTCGGTGATAACGATAACACCAATTCAATCGCAGACAGTCAGATACCACCGACAGCAAACGTGGCACTTGATGTTAAAGACCTACAAGCAGCACTGGTCAGTGACGCGCAATTTAGCGTGTTCGACTTATCAGATGCCATGCTGGCAGGCAATAGCGCACAAGTGGCAAAAATCATCTTTCAGCTCAGAGCGACTGATGAGCCAACGACTCTAGTGCTGTGGGCGATTAGTAAAGATATGCGTCAAATCATGCAATTAATGGATGGGCAAGATCCACAATCACTTGGTATTTGGCGTAGTAAGCAAGGACTGTATCAACAAGCCTGCCGCCGCCACTCAAATGTACACACAGCCGAATGGCCTGCATTCTTATATCGCTGTGATCAAGCAATCAAAGGGTTGGTCCAGCAGCCAGCGTGGGAGCTACTATTGCAAGCAGCGCTTGAGTTATCAGGTCAAAGGTTATTTGAAAGTCCAAAGTAATTTTGAATGGCGCATTCATTTTCTTCTCAGTCACATTAAATATAGCCTCAGTTAAATAAAAAACCATTAGTCAAAGCCATGGTCATAGCACCATCACTTATCACTTATCACTTATCACCTATTCCTTCTCTATTCCCACCATGCTCAAAAAAAACCTTAACCTTTCTTAAACTAATTGCCATTTCCTTTTTTGTATCAAACATTTACTATACCTACAATTGATACTTTTGTGGTTGGATAATCGTCATGCGTAAAATGAGTAAAAAATCTGCTATTAAATGGGGTGTTATCGCTTTGATTGTGGTAGCAGTAGCAGCCTTAGCCTATCACTTTTTGAAACCTAAAGAAGAAGGTCCAACCTACTTAACCGCCACGGCTGAAATTGGCGACATAGAAAACAATGTCATGGCATCAGGTAAAGTAAAAGCACTCAACACCGTTGATGTTGGTGCTCAGGTTTCTGGTGAAGTGACTCGTCTCTATGTAGAAGTAGGCGATGAGGTAGAAAAAGGTGATTTGATTGCCCAGATTGATCAAGTGACGCAAAAGAACAACTTAAGCAATCAACAAGCCAGCCTTCAGCAAAGTGAAGCCGCACTCCAAAGTGCTCGTGCAGAAACACTAAGCAAGCAAGCCAATCTAAAAAGTGCCTATGCTGATCTTGCTAGCCGTCAGTCTGAACTAAAACAAGCAAAATCAGACTTTGCTCGATTAGAGTCTTTGGTCTCTATCGATGCAATTTCTCAGCAGGAGTATGACACACAAGAAACCACTGTCGAAACAGCACAAGCTGCGGTAGACAATGCGCTTGCGGCAATTGATACTGCTAAGGCTGCTATTGTTACTACGCAAGCAGATATCGAGAGTCAGCAAGCAGCAATACGTATAGCCGAAACCAATGTTAGTACAGCTGCAGAAGATCTTAGCTATACCACGATTCGTGCGCCCATTTCTGGTACGGTCGTTTCTATCACCACCGAACAAGGCACAACCGTCAACGCCAATCAAACAGCGCCGACTCTGGTTACGCTAGCCGATTTATCAACGGTTCGTATCAATGCCCAAATATCAGAAGCTGATGTGATTAACGTTAGTGCTGGCATGCCCTCCTACTTCAATATTATCGGTAATCCAGACCAAAAATATGATGCTACCTTAACAGCTATCGAGCCTGCACCTGAAGAGATCAGTGAAACCAGCTCAACAGATTCTGCTATCTACTATGTTGGCTATATTGAAGTACCCAATACTGATCGATTATTCCGTATTGATATGACGGCTCAACTTTATATCGTTATCGACCAAGCGACAGATGCCGTGCTTGTGCCATCAGCCGCCGTAAAAGAAAGACCTGCCAAAAATCAAGCAAATGGAGAGTCTCAAACCAATACATTCATACGTGTCTTAAAAGACGATAACACAGTCGAAGATCGCACAGTCGAAGTAGGCATCGACAATCGAGTGAATGCGCAGATTTTGAGTGGCTTACAAGAAGGTGAAAAAGTCATTATCAGTGAAGGTGGTGCTAAATCGTCAGGTGGCGGTGGTGCTCGTATGCCAGGCGGCGGTGGTCCTCCAGGAATGTAACGTACCACTGATATATGTTGATTATGAAGAAGCTTGGTACAAAGCTGCCCTACCACACCGATTTTTATTACTTTAGATTAAACACAAAGACCTTGCTATGACTATATCTCAATCGTCTCAACAGACACCTAACGTAGCTGAAAAGCCCATTATGCAGCTCTCTGGTGTTATTCGAGAGTTTCCGGCAGGTGAGCAAACCATTCGAGTATTGCATGATGTTGACTTGACGATCAATCAAGGTGAGATGGTCGCTATCATCGGACAATCGGGTTCTGGCAAGTCCACCTTAATGAATATCTTGGGCTGCTTGGATCAAGCAACGGCTGGTGACTATAAAATATATGGTCAATCAGTAAACAAGCTAGAAGCAGATGAGTTAGCTGAATTGCGCCGTGAGCACTTTGGATTTATTTTTCAGCGTTACCATTTGCTTGGTGACATCAGCGCCAAAGACAACGTCGCTGTTCCTGCTGTTTATGCAGGTATGGATACCAACGCTCGGACTCAACGTGCCGAAAAGCTATTGACCGATTTGGGTCTTGGTGAAAAGGTAAATAATCGACCTAGCCAGCTCTCAGGTGGTCAGCAGCAGCGTGTTTCTGTTGCTCGCGCACTAATGAATGGTGGTGATGTTATTTTGGCTGATGAGCCGACTGGTGCACTAGATAGTAAATCTGGTGAAGATGTCATGGAGATTTTGCATGACCTAAATGCTCAAGGTCATACTATAATTATGGTCACTCACGATCCCAAGCTTGCTGCTCAAGCCGAACGAGTGATTGAGCTAAAAGATGGCTATGTCATTGCTGATTATAAAACAGAGCATTATAAACCAACAACACAACAACCAGCATCTATTCTCAGCGGTCACCGCAAAAGTGCATTTAGCAGCTTCCTTGACCGATTTTTTGAAGCATTTAAGATGTCCCTACTCGCCATGCGAGCACACAAAATGCGTACTTTATTGACCATGCTAGGTATCATCATCGGTATCGCTGCCGTCGTCTCTATCGTCGGTCTAGGTCAAGGCTCTCAACAACAAATACTCGCAAATATTAGCTCACTGGGCACCAATACTATAACGGTGAATGATGGTTACCCTAGAGGCGACCCAAGACGCCGTTACAATGATGACAACCTCACACCAGAAGATGCTCAAGCTGTCGGTAATCAACCCTATGTCATCAATGTGAGTCCTCAGGTAAATAGTACAGCCAGTGTGCGTTATAGCAGTGTTCAAGAAGACTCAACAGTTAATGGTGTTGGTGAGTATTACCTAGAAGTCACTGGTGAAACGTTGGCATCGGGACAAGGGTTTGACGAAGACAGTATCAGCCTACGTAGCCAAGACGTTATTATCGATGATAATGCCAAACAAGCATTCTTTGCAGATATTGACGACCCTATTGGTGAAGTACTACTGGTCGGTAGCGTACCTGGGCGAGTCATTGGCGTCCTTGAAGAGAGCGACAGTGGTTTTGGCGCAGATAGCACCACACCCATCATATACATGCCCTACACTACCGTCATGTCACGCATTACTGGCAGCGCCAATATTGATCGTTTTGTAGCGTTATTAGATGACAGTATTTCATCAAGCGTGGCTGAGACTGCCATATCGGAATTGATAGAAGGTCGCCATGGTAAAGATGATTTTGAACTTCGTAACTCAGACTCTATTCGTCAGACCATTGAGTCGACCACAGGCACCATGACCCTACTTATCTCATCTGTTGCTGTTATCTCACTGATCGTTGGTGGTATTGGT
>NZ_JBQSVP010000127.1:0-8576 GCF_052376345.1 Psychrobacter sp. AOP5-GZ1-6
CTCTGTGTCGGTTATGCACTATGTAATATATAGAGCAGTTGAAATGGCTGCTAAATCCTCTCAAAAACATCCATCAAGTTCTATTTCCAGCAATATAGAACGAGTTTTCGGTCAGATATCTACGGGCGTATGTCGGCATCATAATTCTTTTAGAGACGGTAGCCACCCGCAGTCTGCTATGACTAAGTTATTTTTTGATTATGTATTTGGAATGGAGGATTGCGGTTTTTACTACACTCTAGATGAGTTATTTAATCCGTATAAGAGTTAGAAAGCTTGTAGGCAGGTGAGTTATTCAATGTTAGGAAGGGCCCAAAGTACTAGCTATCCAATTAAGTTCGATGAATTGAAGGTAGTAGTATAGATATCTTAATATATTATGTCTATTCATGACTAATAACTAATCAAAGTTATTCTATGTTTTTTCACTTTTATAAGCAGAATCTATAGCATTAATATTTCGTAAGGCTAACAAAACTTTTCTAGCTGTAGGCGGAGGGCTTGTTAGCATTTCCTGATAGGCACAATTTAAGATGTATAAAAACTCATCGGATGGAGGATTTCCAGAAAAATCATCTAAACTTGGTGAGAATTTAATACCTATAGCTTCACACATTGCTTTTTCTAAACCTTGTGGTCTAGCTTCAACTTTTTCGAAAAGCGATTGTTCATCAGCATTTCTACCACATGGAGAATACCAATAACCGTAATCATCTAGTTTGTGACGCCTTTGTCCAGCCAAGCAATAGTGCGCCATCTCATGTAATAGACTTCTTGGATAGTTCTCTTTAAAGAATATTTTTGCTTTTTCATTCTCTTTGGGAGCTTGATAATAAGGCTCATCTGCACCGCCAGTTATACTCAACGTGGGTAGTAAATTTTCGAATATATTGATTAGGTTGGTGCATAAATCATTGTCATTCATAAAAATTCTTATAAAATATCTCAATTACTATATTATGCCAAATAACGTTATAGTAAGCTATATCGCTAAAATATATCTCAGTTGAGTGAGGGTAAGGTTAAACTAATTGTCAGATCCTTTAACTAATATAGTATTAGAAGAGTCTGCTAGTTCTGATTGAAGCTCAAAATTTTGTCTTAAAATATTAAGATAATCCTGCATCAGAAGATCGTATTCTTTTTTAAGTGTGTCATACTTCAACCTCGCTTTTAATTTAAGCTCTTTTTCGTGTTTTAGCTTAGCAGTATCGTTAGGTGTTTTTTGAGCAAGTTTTCCACGGTTTTCTTCTGCATCTTTTATTGCTTGGCATAGTTCTGGATATCTTTCATTACGAACATATCCTTTTCCTTTACCAGCTTCTCTACCTACAGAATCCTTAGTGAATTTGAATCGTGAAGACTTAGTATCAACAACCTTGGCTGTATTATTTTTCAAACGCTCTAAGGCTTTCCAATAAGCTTGTTCAGCCTTGCTAATTTGCATATCGTTCATTCCTAAGTATTTGATATTAGCACTGAAAGAAAACTGTCAATCTTTTTTATACTCGTTTCGTACTCATGACGCACACGTTTTGGAATCTCTAAGCTAATCTGAGACTCATAGAATTCCTTAGTTTGCAATAAGCTACTTTGGGACTCTGGCAAAAATACTGCATTTTCACAGCTTATACAAGCCGATGCTAAGATGCCAGCACCTTTATCGCAAGGCGTAATGGACATACATCCTCCTACCAGAGTTGAGCGGTAACGTATTTTGCCATTTTTTATAGCTTTCTTAGTTTCTTTTCTACTTCCTAAAAATTTAGGGAGTTTATTATCTGATTTTTTAGACTGTAAGCCTTTTCCAGCAGCTCCTGTAAGTATTACTTCCCTTTTTAATACTTTATATAAGTCGTCTGACTCTGTTCTTGATTGGGCGTCCTGCCATTCTTTTTTCATGGCTTTTACTTCTGCTCCATCGCCTAGAATATTGATAGCTCTGGAGTTCGAGTCCGAATAGTAGACTGTCATTACCATGCTGATATGCTTCAGTTGTGACTTCAGAGTTGGATATGAAACATAACCGCTTGAAGCTGCGTAAACAGCTAGAGAACGTCTAAATTGATGAAAAGCTAATGGCCAAGGTTGACCTAATTTAACTTTATCAGATATTTGGTCACCATATAAAAACCAACTAAGTTCTGCTATATCTTGTTCTGAAACTAGAAGCTCTTGTTTAATCAAAATTTCTTTGAATAAATGGCCACCGAATATTGGCGTGGTATATTCAAAATAAGGATGTTGTTTTCCAGATTTACCCTGCTCAATTGAAATAAATAACGGTAATTTGCTTTCATCTAGTTCTGTTTTACTTCGACTATCTGACCAACATAAGACTCCTTTAGTAATAAATTTACTGGCTTTGAAAGCATTTTCTACTATTGAACCTGTAGCCCATTTAGTAAATCTTGGAACTCCATTACTTTCAAGCTTAGTTGTGGTTGACCAGATAACAGGTAAGTTACCTTCATTAGTATGTATATAGCTTAACCCGTTAAAAGGTATGGCTAAAATTTCATTTTTACGCATACCTGTGAATGCAGCTATAATAATAGCGCTCTTTATCTGTATATAAGCTAAAGACTTTACTAAACCACCCCAAGTAGCCTCCTGAATGAGCCCTAAACTTGCTAGGGCTCCTAGTATAAGAGTTGTGTCTACGTCTGATTTTACAAATTGACTCCACTTATAGGTTATTGATAGCTTTTCCGATTGAGTGAGCTTTCTTGAAGAAGTAGTTTCATCTATATTAAGTGTATTATTTAGTACCTCGTCTCTTACTTTACTGCGGGCAGAAAAAACATGTTCTATTTCATGTATATATTCAACGAATAGGCTCAAATCTTCAATGGCATCTTTTAGAAGGGCTTGATAAATACTAGAAGGAATAATTAAAGTTTGAATACTTGGTGTAGTTTCAGGAAATGTTTTTCTAGTCTTTATTAGTTTTTTCATAAAACTAGCAGAAGGGCTTAGTTCTGACCAAAACCCGTTGTTAATTAAGGAAAGCGTTGTGTCAACAACCCTTTGAATTTTTCCTAATCTCAAACCTATTTGCTTTTCTGACGAGTTGTTTTCAATAACAAAATCAATAGCTTTAGGGTCGGTAAATATTTTATTCAGAGCAATGTGACTATTTAAACAGTAACTAACCAAAAACGATAAAGCATCCAAGTCACTATTAAGTTTTGACATGGAGCATCCATTGACTTCACAAATCCAATTCAAGGTAAATACTTTTAGAAACCTAACTGCTAAATTAAAGTCATCATCTTTAACCTTGCTAACTGGAGAGAGTTTTTGAATTTTAGATCGAAAATTTAATGTTTTCAGAGTATTGCTAGTAGCGCTGCAATCCCAAGTGTCATCAGAAAATACAGATAAAGGCCTTCCTTCTTTTGAAAGAGTTACAACTAAATCTTTTGAAGGATTGCTGATGAGTGCTTTGGCTATAGGTTGGATTTCTTTAACAACTGATTCACGCATGTGTATTTTATTCATAGCTTTATCGACATTTGGTTAGACTTTGAAGCTTTTATCAGAAAATTTATATGTTTGCTCCAATACTTATTGTAGATATTTATATTTATTTGATGATTTGCCTCATCGATTAGGTCAGTTATATTATCATTTTCGTTTTTTAGATAATTAATGATTTCATCAATTCTGTCTAATGATGGTTTTATAACGATAACATGATGTTCAGGATCATTACGAATTAAAGACGATTTAAGTAAAGCTTCTTTAAGACTTAACAATTTATGTATGTCTTCAAAATCCAGATGCACTGAAAAAAACTCACAGAATAGACAACTCTCAAAAGTTGCACATGAAGGATTAGGAGCTTTGCTATTGAATCCTTCCGCTTTTAAAGGTTCTTTGTTTGATATGTTAGAACAAGATCCAGCGGGTATCCTCTCACTATCGTAGTGAGTCGAAAGTTTCACGGGTATAGATTGCTTATTAATTCGATTAGATGTAAGTATTTTGGAACTTATTTTCTCATGATACTGGTTCATTTCAATCGATTGAGACACTATGTCGATTGCAGTATATGCTATGGCTACTGTGGCTAAAGAGTTATTTAGTTTTCTCGCTACTAGTGATAAATTTCCTCTAGAGTGTTTAACAAAATATTCAGCGCACAAATTCCTAATATCCTTAGAAGATACTATGTTTACATCTTTAAAAAGAATAGATTTCCCAGTAATTGATTTCGTGCAATCACGTGCGAAACGCTTTGGTTGATAATTCTCTCCTATCCTTAGAAATAAGTATTCATTATGTTCTGTTTCAAGACCAAGGTTATCCACCCAATCTCTAAGTCTTAAATATTTAATAAGGTAACGTTTAAGCTGAGTAGGAGCAGAAAATTCAACATCTCTACCAGATCGATATTTATGTTTTTTAGCAAAAGTCTTTAGACCTAGACTGTCTATATCTAAATCAGATATTTTTAAATCAAGTGTAGGTTGAATATTAGCAGCTGTAAAAGCAAGATATATGTGATAAAAGCAAGCTGTGCATAGATTGTAGGCGTAAACTTTTTTAGAACTTAATTCTTCATTTATCCACTCATTTCTATGATCTATGAAGGTTTTTTTATAGTATGATTTTTGAGATTCTTCATTAATGAAATAACGTGATAAATCATATTTAACTTGATCGAAAGGTAAAGGTACTCCATTATGGTCAAAACAGTTGGGTAAGCACTTGATTCCCTGAGAGTTTCCTGAGTCCCAGTATAGATTCTTATTGGTTGAATTTGGAGTGGTAATGGGTATAGGATATCTCTTATTTAGTAGAGCATCAGAAAATTCATTAAAATACGTGATACACGTCTGTATGTATTTTTTAAAATCTTTTTGGGAGGACTGTCTTTCCTTTTTGACAGAACCTGTATAACGGTGTTTTGGAATTAGTCTAGTTATATCTGAATTTGATAAATTGAAAGCGATTTGTATAAAATCTCTGGCAGTACTTAATTTATGGTAGAGAGTACTAGAGCTTGCACCTTTTTTACCACTTAAGCGACTCTTCTGATACAAATGTACTTGATAATATTTATAGTTTGATATTAAGTCATTAAGGGTAAGAGGTTTAGACCCTTTGAAATCACAAAAATTTATAAAATACCTCAGCGTGTAGAGTATGCCGCGTACTGTTTCACTTCTCAAACCCTTCTCAAAAAGATTTAACAAATATTTTCTTAGCCATTTGATACGTTCCATAGATAATGTTGATTTATCAACTAAACTAGACGTATAACGCTTAGAATTATGCAGTGAACTGCCAGAATCTTTTTTTCTACTGGTATAGCATATTCTACCGATATCTATTTTAAACGTTGTTCCATCAGCAATTAAGCCCACAACAACTGAATATTGAGGATAAGGGATTTTCGACATTACTTCATTATTTAGTTCAATAAGTGGTCTACTACAGAATTTATTAGACATGTCCTGTATCCTTATCAAAAGTTATTCCAAAGGTTTCTTGAATATCCATAAATTCGTTAATTTCAGAGTCAAATTTAAGGTAAGATTCCGTAGTGCTTAATTGTCTATGATTTAGTCTTTGTCTCACATGATCAAATATTTTAGAATCAGGGTAGTCTTTATCTCTAAGGTTTCTGACAATATTCATTCCATATGTTGCACGCAAGTCGTGAAAAGAGAATTTTTGAAAATCCGGTTCAGTTTTTTGTATCTTTTCAATGAATCTTGTAAGTTCATTTCTTAAGGATTGTCCATTCTTTGGGGCCATAACTGGCGCTTTGGTATTCCAAATTGACTTAGAGTTATTGCGATCTGCAAGTTCTCTTTCAGCAGTCAGATAAGGGTTACCGTCTCTAGTTAAGAACACATAGTTATCTTCAGTATCACCATAAAAACTATTTAACTTTCTCCTCCTATATTCGGCTCGCTCGCACTCAATATATGTTAATAAGCGATGAATCAAATTTCTCGGAAATATCAAACGATTTATCCTTCCGCCTTTTGAGTCAGATTTATATTTATATCCTGTATTTATTACAGCTTGTTCCAAATTAGAGTTGCTTTCCAAAAAACTCAAAGCACTTTTGATACAGCCTATTGACAGAGTGCAGACACTTTGTTGCCTAGCCCCTGTTTTAAGAGCAACTAGCATCATTAGCTCTAGTTCTATTGAGGCATAGCTTTCATCAAATGCATTAGAAACTATAATTTGCTCTTCAAAGCTTAAGGGACGCAGACTACCGCCATCCCTTAGTTTTCCTAGTGATGGGATTGGTTTCCTACTGCTTTTTAACTTAAGATCGTTCGTAATAACACTAATATTTCTAGATAGTCCTACATTATTATAAATAGGTATGGAAACCTTCCTTTCTCTGAAAGGCTTATTTTCTATATCAGATGGAGATACAAGAGCTTGATACTGTATATAATTATAGAAATGAGCAATAGACGACAGAATGTTATTAATGTACTCAGCATTAAAACCATGCTGCTCTATTACAATCTGTAGAAAAGCTCTAAACTTGCGTGGAACTCTTTGCTGATACTGGGTAGGTAAGTCTAGAAAATGTTGGTTAGTATGTTCTAAATACTGAAGAAAGTATTTTAAATGAATAGCTCTTGCAGATAATGTCTTCATGTTTGAAAGAGTGGGGGTGTCCAGTTGACCCAATAGATATAGATTACCTACTTTCCAAGGAAGGCCATCTGACTGAATGATAACAGGCATCTTAAAGAAATAATTCGAGCTATTTAGAGCGTTAAAATGATAGACATACGTATTAACTTGAGTAGTTTTTGACCATTCTACTTTCTGTAGTTGAAAGCGACTTAAGTAAGTTACTTTTGCGCTAGAGTCGAATAGGTCTTTAAGAGAAGGTCTCATTTCATTTTTTTTCTAGTTCGTTGAGTTCTTTGGCTTTAAAAATAAGCTTTTCTATATATTGAGACAATGAATGAAACTGATTCTTTGCATCACTGACGGCAAACCTCTTAAGTTCCTTAGATACTCGAACATTCATCTGAACCTTCTGATTTGACATGTATTCATCCCCACTGATTTTATTACAATCGATGTTAGCATAATGCTAACATCGCCACAAGTTCTATGTGGTAATATTATTTTATTTAGGCTTTAAAGATGTCAAAAAATGTGCAGTTTAATCTAAGAATTCCTACTGAATTGAAAGCTCTTATCTCTGATGCCTCAAAAGTTAGCGGCCGCTCAATTAATGCCGAAGCACAGTATCGATTAGAAAAATCTTTTGAAGGTAAAGAAGGGAGTTATATTGAAGCTATCAACGATTTAAGAAGTTTTTTTGATGCTCATTTACGCAGTGATCGTTTAAAGCTAGTCTCTTGTAAGCTGAATTTTCTCTTGAGTGAAGCTAAAGCAGTTGATAGTTTTCATACCCCAAGTATATCTAGAGTTTCTGAAGCGCTTGGATACAACAGTGTAGGCATCGCTGAGGATTGGTTTGAAGGGCGTATAGAACCATTATTTGAAGAGTTAGAAGAATTAGCGAGATATTTTGGCTGCCAGACAGACTGGTTAATTCATGATGAAGACAAGCCTTATAAAAAAGAAAGGTTTGAGTTCGGCTCTAATATCGAAGACAATGCAAAACAGTTATTACAAGGCAATGACCAAGATGAAGTTAAAGCATTGTGGTTTGCTCGTAATAATACAGAAAATGGCGAATTAATAATCATAAAACACTATGATACTTGGCGGGGTTCGGTTTTAGATACTCGCGTACATATCAGTGAAAAGGTAGGTATTGGAGGCTCTGAGGATCGAGCATTGTTATCTTTAACTCTAAAATATTTATGCCGATATCATCTTCTGAAAATTCAGGGCGCAATAATATCAGAAATAGATTACAACGAGCTTATTTGGGCAAGAGAGAATCCGATTAAGATTATTGAAAAATATAGGCACAGTCATTGGATTGAAGATATTTGGGACAGCTCAAAGTATTTGAAGAAAAATAATAGCTATTGGAAGGGCTGGTATGAGATGTGTATGTCTAATGCTGCCTTTATTGATAGAAATGAAAGAATATTTAATATGAAGTAGTGTTGACTTGGGCGATTTTAACTTCTTAACTAGTAGTAGATGAAAAAAATTAAAATTATGAGTGGTGTATCAAAAAGTATGCTGATTAAAATTTGAACAATTTTTGAAGCCTTGAAAGCCTTATAGAATGAGAGAACTTAGCATAGATTTCTGATTGACTTTTATCGCCAGCATACTTTTTAGAACACAACCAAATTATGAAAAGGCAGTGTAATAAGTCTCAATCACTTATTACATTGCCTTTTTTTATTTGTTGTGAATAAAACTGGTCAAGCAAAACATAGTCTCTTGACACTATCAATATTCTCAGAGAATCGAGCCGGTTTTTATTGATAGTCCATATAAAGTGGAATCGTCCGAATGTTCTAGCTAAAAAAATGTGTAGACTGCCTATAACATATGTTAGTAGTAGTTAGAGGTATGGGTATGGAGGTATGCAATATGTACACCATTAGAATAAGAGGTTTCTAGCATGTCAACCTATAAAGAGGTGTGTG
>NZ_JBQSVP010000128.1:0-8539 GCF_052376345.1 Psychrobacter sp. AOP5-GZ1-6
ATATCAATGAAAAAGTCAGTATCACTCATTGTGTGCCAACGATTTTACAAATGGTAATAAAAGAAGCGCAGGATCGTGATGCCAGTTTTAATGGTTTAAAAATGATCATCGGTGGCTCACGATTGACAGAAGGTCTAGCAAGGCTTGCCATGTCTCAAGGTATTGAAGTCTATACTGGCTATGGTATGTCAGAGACGGCACCACTTATTAGCTTGACTGAATTTAGTCTCAATGAGCCTGAGATGTCCGATGACGAAGATATCGCGCGCCGCTGTATGACGGGTAAGCCTGTGCTCATGGTTGATGCCCAAGTGTGGGGTACAGACAACAAATCAGTTGATACAGGCAAAGAACATACAGGCGAGCTGGTATTGCGGGCACCTTGGCTGACCCAAAGCTACTTAAAGAATGAGGATGCGGGTAAGGAGCTATGGGATAATGGCTACATGCATACCCAAGATATCGCTTATATACGCCCTGATGGTTATATTGGTATTACCGATCGCCTAAAAGATGTGATCAAATCAGGTGGTGAGTGGATATCATCTTTAGAGATTGAGACTATTTTATCGCTGCATCCAGCCGTGGCTGATGTGTCAGTCATTGGTGTTCGTGATGCACAGTGGGGCGAGCGTCCATTGGCCTTGATTGTTCTAAAACCTGATGCTCAGAGTACGAGTGTTGATGATATCAAAGCCATTGCTGAAAAAGCGGTAGAGCGGGGTATGATTCCTAAATATGGCGTGCCTAGCCAGTTTAAGTTTGTGGATGATCTACCCAAAACCTCTGTCGGTAAGCATGATAAAAAAGCCATGCGAAAAACGTATGCTGATCAGACAGAAGTATAGTTTTATGTAGTTGACCTTTATCTTTAGCTCTGATACATTTTAAACCGATACGTAATGTATCGGTTTTTTTAGTTTTGGCAAGGACAGCCAATATTGCATTATGATAGTGTGCAATAAGAGTTTATATTATAAAGATAGTGTCTTATTACCCATCGTTTACGCTAAGGATAGCCATTATGAACGAGCAAGCCATCAATCAACGCACCGACCAAAGCAGCAATCACGTTTCTATTCAAAACCCGCAAGGACCCTCTGATAACACTCAGAGTTTTGCTGATATTTATCACGATTCTATTAATAATCGTGAACATTTTTGGTCTGAGCAAGCCAAGCGTATCTACTGGCATAAAGAGCCTGATAAAATTCTTGATGACAGTAATTTGCCGTTCGCTAAGTGGTTCGTGGGCGGTGAGACCAATCTTTGTTATAACTGCGTAGATCGTCACCTCGAAGAGCGCGCAGAGCAAGATGCATTCATTTGGCTGTCATCAGAGATTAACCAAGAATTGATTGAGACATTTCCCGCAGTCGTTGATTCATTTAAAGATTTAGGCAACAACGTCGAGTTTTATACAGACTATACTAAGCGCCGTTTGACTTACAATGACTTGTATAAAGAAGTCAATTATTTTGCGGATGTGCTGCAACGTCATGGTATCGGTAAGGGTGATCGCGTCATTATTTATATGCCAATGATACTAGAGGCTGCTTATGCGATGTTGGCTTGTGCTCGTATTGGTGCCGTACATTCAGTGGTATTTGGCGGATTTGCTGCACATAATTTGGCGATCCGTATGGATGATGCTGAAGCAAAAATGGTTGTCACGGTAGACGCAGGTTTGCGCGGTGGTAAGGTTATTAATTATAAAAGCCTCGTCAATCAAGGGGCTGAGCAAGCTAACGTAAAGCCTGAGCATGTGTTGGTTGTCAACCGAGGTGTATTGCCATTTGCTCCACAAGATATTGATGTGGACTATGCAACCGAGCGCCGCGTCAGTTGTGAGACAAATGCTGTTGTAGAGCCAGTATGGTTAGAGTCTAATGCACCGTCTTATCTTCTGTATACTTCCGGAACGACGGGCACACCAAAAGGTGTGCAACGTGATACGGGTGGTCATGCAGTCGCGCTCACTACCTCGATGGATTATATCTATGATGGCAAAGCAGGAGACACGTTTTGGGCAATATCTGATATTGGCTGGGCCGTTGGTCATTCTTATACCATCTATGCGCCATTGTTAGCTGGCATGACCAGTGTCATGTATGAAGGATTGCCACATCGACCAAACCCAGGTATTTGGTGGCGGATTGTCGAGGCCAATAAGGTCAATATACTATTCACTGCACCGACTGGTGTACGAATGCTCAAAAAACAAGATGAAGCTTGGATGACGCGTTACGATGTCTCAAGTGTTAAGTCGTTCTTTTTAGCAGGTGAGCCACTCGATGAGTCAACAGCTAATTGGCTTACTAAGCATTTAGGGGTTCCTATTTTAGATCACTATTGGCAGACAGAGTCTGGTTGGCCCATTCTAAGCAATACGCCAAAGTTTAATCATAAGCCGCATAAGCAAGGATCGCCTGGCTATCCAATGTATGGCTACGATGCACAAGTTATCAATGAAGAGACAGGTGAGCTCTGTGCTGCGGGCGAAAAAGGCTTACTTGCAATCAAAGCGCCTCTACCGCCCGGCTGTCTAACCACGGTATGGCGCAACGATGAGCGATTTGTCAGCAGCTATTTTGGTTTGTTCGATGGTCAACAGTACTCTACATCCGACTATGCCGTGACTGATGAGGATGGGTATTTTTATATCTTAGGGCGTACAGACGATGTGATTAACGTCGCTGGTCATCGAATTGGTACGCAAGAGATTGAAGAGGCGATCAGCATGCATTCAGAGATGGCAGAGTGTGCGGTTGTTGGTATTCAAGATCAGTTGAAAGGGGAGTTGCCGATTGCGTTCTGTGTGCTGAGAGATCATGAGCAAGTGGCAACCACGGAAAACCGTTTTCGTATTGAGCAGCAAGTCATCGGTGCCGTGGTTAAATCTCTCGGCGGTATTGCTAGGCCCGCGGCTATTTATTTTCCGCAAGCGTTACCAAAGACTCGCTCTGGAAAAATATTACGCCGTGCCATTCGTGCATTAGCAGAAGGCAAGGAAACAGGCGATATGTCGACACTCGATAATCCACCCGCGATTGATGCGATCAAGCAGTCTATGAAGGATTATTGATGAATACGAAATATGAATCTATCGATAACTGATCCATAAGGACATTCAATATTGTATAAAAGCTCATGAATTATCATGGGCTTTTTTAATTTTAAATCCCCATAATCTTGACTGGCGAATATGGGTCTGTTTGATATTCAAATATTAGGACTGCTGATCGCTAAAAGCTTACCAAGCCAGGCGCAAGCCGACGATAATGTCGAGGCCTTAACTAGGATCCCTCACGCTAAGATAAAAATTTGATAAAGGGCTTGACCACAAAAATGAATTATTGTTATAGTCAATAACGATACATAATAAATCATTTTAAATTTATATAATTGATGATCATCAATAAAATTAGAACCTTTACCAAGGTGAAAATTGGTTATATGTCAGTAGTTTCGTAAATAGTCGTTTCGCAAACAAGATAAGGATATCTTATGCACCACGTTCAGCAGCTCATTAATGGTCAATTCGTCGATTCTGATACCAGCGAATGGATTGATATCACAGATCCCGCCACCCAAGAAGTCATCGCAAAGGTTCCACAAACGACCGATGATGAAATCAACCAAGCGGTCATCGCCGCTCAGACTGCCTTTCAAACATGGCGCAAAACGCCCATAACCACACGTGCTCGTATATTTTTAAAGTATCAAGCATTGATACGCGAGCATATGGATGAGCTAGCAGAGATTTTGACCGCTGAACAAGGTAAAACCATTGCGGATGCCCGCGGTGATGTATTCCGTGGTTTAGAAGTGGTTGAGCATGCAGCAGGTATTGCAAACTTACAGATTGGTGACTTTGTTGAAAACGTCGCATCAGGCGTTGATACCTATAGCATCTGGCAGCCGCTAGGTGTGTGTGCAGGTATCACACCATTTAACTTCCCAGCGATGATTCCGCTATGGATGTTCCCAATGGCCATTGCCACGGGTAACACTTTTATCCTTAAGCCGTCTGAGCAAGACCCCATGGTCACCATGCGTTTGGTTGAATTAGCAATTGAAGCGGGCGTACCTGAAGGTGTGCTCAACGTCGTACATGGCGGAAAAGCCACTGTCGATGCTATTTGTGATCACCCTGATATAAAAGCTGTTTCTTTTGTGGGTTCTACTGCTGTTGGCAAACATGTCTATGAGCGTGCCAGTCAATCAGGTAAGCGTGCTCAGTGCATGATGGGCGCAAAAAATCATGGTGTTATCTTACCGGATGCCAATAAAGAGCAGACGCTTAATCAGCTAGCAGGTGCAGCATTTGGGGCGGCGGGTCAACGTTGTATGGCGCTGTCAGTGGTGGTATTGGTCGGTACTGCAGGTGAGTGGATTGATGATATTAAAGCCAAAGCGGAAAAGCTGGTCGTATCAGCAGGCAAACATGATAAAGATCTAGGCCCGCTGATTTCTCCTGCGGCAAAAGCCCGTGTCGAGCATTTAATTGGTGCTGGAGTAGAAGAGGGTGCAAGTCTGATTCTAGATGGTCGTGGCATTACCGTTGAGGGCTTTGAAAAAGGTAATTTTGTCGGCCCAACTATTTTTGATAATGTCACTACTGATATGCAAATTTATCAGCAGGAAATTTTTGGGCCAGTATTGTGTGTCATGCGTGCAGCCGATCTGGACGAAGCAATTGAGATACTCAATGCCAATCCACATGGCAATGGCACAGCGATATTTACTCAGTCAGGTGCTGCCGCACACAAATTCCAACAAGACGTTCAAGTCGGTCAGGTTGGCATTAATTTGCCAATTCCTGTGCCACTACCGATGTTTTCATTCTCAGGTTCACGTGCCAGTAAGCTTGGTGACCTTGGTCCGTATGGCAAGCAAGCCGTGCAGTTCTATACTCAAACCAAAACTGTCACTGCGCGTTGGTTTGATGATGAAGCGAGCCGCGGCGTCAATACCACCATTTCAATTTAATCGCTCGTTCGATATGTTTGCGGTATAGCGATAATCCTGCTTAAGGCATATTTTAGCAAAGCATGATCTTATGATTGTAGTTATGTCGCTGCTATACTGTATAGCCAACACTATATGAAAAATATTAGACTGACGATTTATAAAATTCTCTACACCATATTTGCTATGCACGCACAAGGATGACCTCATGGATTTTTCATTGACCGACGACCAAATTGCCTTCCGCCAAACCGCTCGGCAGTTTGCCCAAAAAGAGCTAAAACCACATGCAGCAGAATGGGATCGCACCTCGCATTTCCCAGTCGATGTCATAAAAAAATCAGGCGAGCTTGGATTTTTAGGATTGTATACCAATCCAGAATATGATGGTTTGGGATTACCGCGCTTAGACTCTGCCATGGTGTTTGAAGAGCTTGCGTGGGGCGACACTGCTGTTGCTGCTTATATGAGTATTCATAATATGGCCGCATGGATGATTGGCGAATATGGTAGTGATGAATTATGCAAAAAATACTTACCTAACATGGTCAGCGGCGAGTGGTTGGGTAGCTATTGCTTAACGGAACCCAATGCAGGATCTGATGCAGCTTCTTTACGTACCAAAGCAGATAAGCAAGGCGAGCATTATGTATTAACTGGAGAGAAAACATTCATTTCAGGCGCAGGGTCTACGGATGTGTTAGTCGTCATGGCACGTACAGGCGGCGCAGGCGCAAAGGGAGTTTCGGCTTTTGTGGTAGATGCTAATAGTGCTGGTATCGAATATGGGAAAAACGAGCATAAAATGGGCTGGAAAGCACAGCCGACACGCACGATTAGTTTTAAAGATGTCAAAGTTCCAGTAGAGAATTTGATAGGCGAGGAGGGTCAAGGCTTTCGTATTGCGATGAAGGGTTTAGATGGTGGTCGTATCAATATTGGTATCTGTGCGGTTGGTACAGCACAGTCAGCACTAGAGACCGCGACCAATTACGTGCAAGAGCGTAGCCAATTCGGCAGCCAGATTGCTAATTTACAATCGGTACAGTTTAAACTTGCCGATATGCTGACCCAGACCATTAGCGCGCGACAAATGCTTTATCTAGCAGCGAGCAAAGTCGATAACAATGATGTCCAAGCGTCTACCTACTGCGCAATGGCAAAGCGTTTATCTACTGATTTGTGCTTCGATGTTGCCAATGAAGCATTACAGCTACATGGTGGTTATGGCTATCTAAATGAGTATCCACTTGAGCGTCATGTGCGAGATTTGCGTGTACATCAAATCTTGGAAGGCACCAATGAGATTATGCGAGTGATTATCTCGCGTCAGCTATTACAAGATGATGCGTTGGATCAATTGCGTTAAGCCTATTAGGGCATGTGTTTAATCTACTTGATGACAGAGCTTAACGCCTAACCATTCAACCATACCAAATTCAGATAAAATAAAGGACTATTTATGACGGATTATACCAACCTTAAGTTAGCAATTGATGGCCATACTGCTACTGTGACATTAAATAACCCGCCAGCCCATACGTGGACGATGGAGAGTCTGCCAGCACTCAAACAGCTAGTGACTGATTTGAATGCCAATGATGATATGTATGCTTTAATCATTCACGGTGCCGGCGAAAAATTCTTTTCAGCGGGTGCTGATTTAAATAATTTCTCAGATGGTGATAAAGGCCGCGCAGTCAGCATGGCAATTGCTTTTGGCGACGCGTTTGAGGCGCTATCAGCGTATCGCGGTGTCAGTATTGCTGTCATCAACGGCTATGCGATGGGTGGCGGACTGGAGTGTGCGCTGGCCTGTGATATTCGTATTGCAGAAGAGCATGCCCAAATGGCATTACCTGAAACGGGCGTCGGCTTATTACCATGTGCCGGCGGTACACAAAATCTAACGGCTTTAGTGGGTGAAGGCTGGGCAAAGCGCATGATATTGTGCGGTGAGCGCGTGGATGCAGGAGCGGCGTTACGTATTGGCCTCGTTGAAGAAGTTGTTGCCAAAGGAGAAGGGTTAAAAGTGGCGCAAGCACTAGCGCAAAAAGTGGCTAAACAGTCTCCTGTTGCTGTCAGCTATTCTAAATCGCTTATCCAAGCCGCCAGAAATACCCCGCCTGCACAAAACCTTATCCATGAGCGCGAAGCATTTGTTAAGTTGTTCGATACCAACGATCAACGTGAAGGCGTGCAAGCGTTTTTAGAGAAACGCAAACCGAATTGGCAAAATAAATAGGCTGTAGGTAAGATGTCCTAACAGTCGTTTTACTCATTTTAATTTTTGCAGGTACCTTTTATGACAGCAGCTATAAAAGCAACGGATAATAATCAAAAAGTCACAGAAAACACAGAGCAAGAAGCGTCAGTATTGTTTAATACTGAACCGACAGATTGTGGTCATTTGATTGGGGTCATGACGCTCAATACGCCCAAATCTCTCAATGCGCTGAGTGTTGATATGTGCAAATTATTATCACAGCAGCTAGATGCGTGGGCAAGTGATGCACGGATAGTCGCTCTGGTATTAAAAGGGGCAGGCGACAAGGCTTTTTGTGCGGGTGGTGATATTCGTAAGCTGTATGACAGTATGTCGACCAGTGCGCCGTTACCAAATCCTTATGCGACAGAGTTTTTTAGTCATGAGTATAGCCTCTATCGCCAGATGCATTTTTACGCCAAGCCGATAATACTTTGGGGTGATGGCATCATCATGGGCGGCGGTATGGGACTGATGGCAGGGTGTAGTCACCGTGTGGTCACTGAGCGTACGCGCTTTGCCATGCCTGAGGTGACCATTGGGCTGTTCCCTGATGCCTCTGGTAGTTGGTTTTTGCAGAATATGCCTGCCAAAACAGGGTTGTTTTTGGGCTTAACAGGAGCGATGTGTAATGGCAATGATGCGCTGTTGGCCAATCTAGCAGAGTATGCCGTTGCTAGTAATGCTTATGATGCTGTCATACAAAGTTTAAAACAGAGTGACTGGCAATTAGCTGCTAGTAGTACAGACAAGTGCGATAGCAACAGCGCTCATGGTATCGTTAGCCGTGCACTGGCGGCGCAGCCTGTCACTGAGTTGCCCGCTAGCAAACTGGCCACCTATTGGCATGCCATTGGACAGTTAATGAATAGCGGCGGGTTGGGTGACATTGATGCCATCTTGCAAAGCGACGCGGCGTTGGAGAAGTTAGATGCCGACTTTGCGCAAGACAGCTGGACGCAGCGCGCTGTTGCTACTTATAGAGCAGGCTGCCCTGTGACGGTGGCGTTGACTTATGCACTGTATCATCAAGTTGCAGACCTATCGCTTGAGCAGGTCTTGTACCTAGAAACCAATGTCGCGGTACACTGCGCTGCCAACCCTGACTTCAAAGAAGGGGTACGGGCGCTGCTGATTGACAAAGACCGTAACCCCAATTGGTCGCGTTCATTGGCAGACTGTCTCAGCGCCGATGGACAGGCATACATTTATCAGCATTTCACCAATCCCTATGCGGCAGGCGAGCACCCATTGGAAGGCTGGCTGGGCAGTGAGTCTTTGGGGAGCCAGAATATAAATCAC
>NZ_JBQSVP010000129.1:0-8454 GCF_052376345.1 Psychrobacter sp. AOP5-GZ1-6
ATCGTATCAAGTACCACACTTGGTACATCTGATTGACTGTCATTATTTATATCGGTTTGTGCCCACGCCGCTTGGCTTGCAGCAAGTAAAACGACTGAAGTAGAGAGGTGAAAGATAGACAGTGATTTTACTGAAAATGGGTGACGCGCTCTGTTAGTTGCTTTGAGGCAAAATAGAGCAGAATATAGGCGAGACAATTGCATGAATGTTACCAATATGTAAGTTAAATCACTATTATAATGATAAGCATTTTCATTACAATAGTTGCGCGTTATTAATTTTAAAAATTTTGGTGTAATGGACATTATTCATGCTGTCATAGGGTCTAACGCTATATACTGTCTATATTTGCAAGGAATGAACGCCATGAATCAAAAAACTGCCCTTTTTGTAGTGATAAACACACCAAGAAGAATGGACGTAAGCTAGATAAACAGCAGTATCAATGCCTAGCTTGCAGACGGCAGTTTTTAGGTGGCAAAAGACTCAATAACCAAACACTTTGGACTGAATATACCCAAGGTAAACAGACTTACCAACAACTGGCTGATAAATACCACTGTAGTCTTAAAACCATTCAAAGACGCTTAGATAAAGTCAGTATCGAGTATCAGGTTAAACGACCAAAGACTGCTAATATCATCATGGACACCACTTACTTTGGTCGCAAGTTTGGGTTAATGGTCTTTATGGATAACACCACTAAAACCGTTCTTTATTACGCGATAGTGAGTCATGAAACTAATAGTGCCTATAAGCAAGGGATTGATCACCTAGCATCGTTAGGCGTTGATATACAAAGTATTACCTGCGATGGTAGACGAGGACTGCGTACGTTATTTACCTGTACCCCATGCCAGATGTGCCAGTTTCATCAAATACAAATAGTGACCCGCTACCTCACTCGTCGCCCTAAGAACATCGCCAGTATTGAGCTTAGACAGCTCGCTTTAAACATAATACAGCTTGATAAGACAGCGTTCATAAAGCGCTTAGATCACTGGTATTTGACTCATGAAGCCTATCTTAGTGAACGTAGTACCAATGAGGATACTGGTAGAACGTGGTACACGCACAAGCGTCTTAGAAGTGCTTATCGTAGTCTACGAACCAATAGTAACTGGCTGTTTACTTATCGAGAATATGAGCACTTAGATATACCAAATACGACCAATTCTCTTGAAGGGTTATTCAGTGAGCTAAAGCGACAATTGCACAGTCATCATGGGTTAAATGAGTACCGTAAGTTACGGTTTATTAAAGACTTTCTACTATCAAAGTCACTCAAATAGCATGAATTATGTCCATTAGCGACTACCTTCTACTTTTTAGCATGAATTTTGTCCATTACACCAAAATTTTTAAAGCCCTAAATAGCGATAATGTTGTCATGTCGTTATTGAAGTATTAACCATATGGTTACGCTCTAATACGCCGCATCAAATATAGAAAATAAGCGCCGCCAATGATAGCAGCAATGGTGCCAGCAGGTATCTCATAGGGAAATATGAGATAGCGTCCAACCCAGTCTGCTATGACCATTAAGCCCGCGCCTAAGATAGCGGACAGTTGAATTTGACGTTTGAGCTTTACCGCGCCTAATGTGCTGGCGAGGTGAGGTATCATCAGACCCACAAAACTGAGTGGTCCCACTGCTAACGTTGATATCGTACTCAGTAAAGCTACAAGAATGAGTATCAAGGTTTGATACAATCTCAAAGATACCCCAAGCTCACGGGCAATCCCGCTACCTAGGCTCAATATTTCTAATGGTTTGATCACCATAAAGCTTAATAAAAAAAGTATAAAAGCCAATCCTACTAAAATCCATGCCGTTTCTGGACTGGCAAGGTACGTAGAACCTGATAGCCAACTTAACACCGCTTGTAACCGTTGATCGCCAGATATTTTTACCAGACTTAATAAACCGCCCATCAATGCGGCAATGGCCACACCAACTAATAATAAATAAGCTGGATTGATACGACGGGCAAGCCATAAGATCAAGCTAAGGACAATAAAAGCGCCCAATAATCCTGATAATATAATACCTGTATAGCCAAAACTGGGTAGGAAAACAAAGGCCAATACCACGCCTATCGCTGAGCCTGAGCTGATACCGAGTACTTCAGGGCTAGCCATCGGGTTACGTGTTAAGGTTTGTAGCAGCACGCCAGCAGTGGCTAGCATTATGCCAGTGGCGGCTGTGCTTAACGTACGAGGCAATCTAAAATTAACAATTAAATGTCCTAGCGTACTAAGCTGCCAGCCATTTGAAGTAGCCGTAAAGATAAGTACGCCTATGAGCAACAGTATTAAGGCGATACTCCAACCCATTAAATGAGTGTCACGGCGTTCTGAAACTAAAGTCGGAATAACCTCATCGGTATGTTGACGACTTTGGCTCACGATTAACCATATCACCAATGGGGCACCAAGTATGGCCGTCATTGCATCAGCAGGAATATTTAGGCTTAAATAATGTTGTAACAGCGTCGTGGCATTACTGGTGATCCATAACAACAGCGCTCCAAACACATAACCTAATAGCAAACGGTAACCAATACGCCGTACCGAAAACACATTCACCAGTGTGGCAGCCCCTAAACCAATAAAGCCAATAGGCCCCACGCGACTGACGACAAGGGCGGTCAGTAGTGCCACCAATCCCACTACCAATCCACGAATGAGGTTGATAGGAACGCCCAAACTTTTGGCTTGCCTATCATCTAAGCTCATTATTTCTAATGGTTTTAATAAAGGTATTAAGCTAATAAAGGCGATCACACTAGCGATGCTTAATACGGCAGATACTTGCCAGTTATTCTGAGTGAGACTGCCCGCCGCCCACACCATGACGTTTAAGGTTTCTTCAGCATAATAAATCAATAATAAAGCAGTAATAGCGCCCAATAAAATATTGGTTACCAGTCCGCCAAGCACCAATACCAAAGGATTCATGCGGCTAGGCGCAGCTAGAAGAAAAACAATCGCCATACTGCCAAGCGCGCCCATAAAAGCGACCCAAAAACTTCCCCCCAACGCTAAAGTAGGCAGGAATAACGTGACAATGAGCAGCGCCATATTTGCACCGCTACCGACTGCTAGTGTCGTGTCTGAGGCCAATGTGTTTTTTACCAGCTGTTGTAATAAAACACTGACCAATCCTAAAAGGCCACCAGCGGTCAATGCTACCAACATGGTCGGTAGGATTTGTAGCTGGGTACTCATATCCGAAAGTGATAGCTCAAATGAGGGGGTGAACAATTCTAAAAAAGCGAGAGGCCATAGCTGATGTACGACTGCATAACTGCTGACTACTGCTAGCAGCATTAAGAAAACGACCATCATATAAATACGGTTAGCTGACAAAAAATTATTTTTATTCATCATAAATCGGTATGGCCTACAAAAGTGACATTCGTTAAGCGCTCGGCCAAGACATTCATAGAAGCCACGCCACTGTTGTTCCATGTCGCAGGCAGTAAGGCGATACAGCGGCCTTTTTTGCTAGATGCATGCGCTTGATCAAAGGAATAACCCAAGCGCTGCCACACTAAACTGTCTTCTAATTCAAGTTTGAGAAGGTCACTAAGAGGTTCAACGACCACAAGGCAAGTATCGTCATTAAGCTGCGCTAAGTCTCCTAGCATAATGGGCGTAAACCCCCATTGATTGCCATCTGCCAACGCTACTAGCTGTAGTCCCATCGTCTCTAAAGCAGGTTGAAACAAACTATTATACGAAAACATACGCAAATTATTAGTATCGGCAAATTGCACGACAGCCAATTTTTTGACATGAGGATAACGCGCATGAAAAGTCTGTCCCGCTTGTAAGATTTGTTTCTTGCTAGTGTTTAAATAATCTTGCGCGGCTTGCGGTTTATTGATAGATCGGCCCAATTCTAACGTGGGTTCTATAAAGTCCTCCCACTTTGCAATTTTGTTAGGGCTGGTCAATTCAATAGAATGGATAGGCAAATCGCCGTACATAGGACGCAGGTGCGCATAAAAAGCGTTGTCTATGACCAAATCTAAATCTAATTGAGAGAACATTTCAGGATTGGGCTGATAGCGTGTTCCTACGTCGAGAGTCGTATCGGGTATAAGAGGCTTACCGACCCATTCTCTATAGAAAGGTTTGTCGCCCATAGCAACTGGTGGGTATCCCATGGCAGTCAGCGTCGCCGCAATACCCCAATCGGGCGTCATGACTTTAGGCGCTTTTTGACTTTCTTGAGGTGACATTGCTTGTGGCGCTTGTGGTGCTTGTGAGGTGGCGTCAGACGACTGGCAACTGCTTAACAATAAACTTGAGCATAATGCCACACATAGCCCGAACGAAAAGGTGAGCGCTTTCATATAACTGCGACTTTATGAGTAGTGGTAGGATGGGTTAGTAGGGTAAAATCGACACCAAATATTGAGCGCAGTACATCCTTTTCCATGGTGTGTTTGACATCATTCATATGGCACAGCTTGCCTTGTTTTAGGGCGATAAACTCATCACAAAACCTTGCTGCTAGATTTAGGTCGTGCAGGATAATCACAACACCTAAGCCTTGCTCATCGACCAATTGACGAATCAGCTTTAACACTTCTATTTGATAGACCACATCCAGCGCCGCTAGTGGTTCATCCAATAGAAGATACTTTGTCTGCTGGGCAAGGCACATCGCCAACCAGACGCGCGCACGCTCACCACCTGACAACGTCGATACTTGGCGGTCTCTAAAGGCGTTAACTTGAGTGAGGGCGATAGCTTTTTCTACTTGTTGATGATCGTTGGCAGTCGGCTTTTGCAGCCATTTTTGATGAGGGTATCTGCCCAACATCACAAGCTCATAGACCGTAAAAGCACCTGCATCAGGTAGATTTTGCGGTAAATAGGCAAGATGCGTCGCCAGTCTTTTAGCAGAAAGACTTCGCAAATCTGTATTTTCTATTTCAATGCCACCTTGCGTGGGTGTCATCTCTCCTGCCATGGCTTTTATAAGGCTAGATTTACCAGAACCATTATGTCCAATGAGGGCATAAAGTTTATTTGGTTCGATGATAAAAGAAGTCGGGTGAAGCAAAACTTTTTTTTGACGAATTAGGCTTAAATTATTGATGTGCATCATAGTGAGCAGTCGAAAGTAAATGAGGCATTTTAAAGAAAAGTAGCTGGTTAATGCAAATGATTTTCATTTTATTTATGGAATTGAAGCAGTTATTGAGCGCGCCAATAGACTTTTATGACCATATCTTGACGAGATAAACCAAGAGTTACCTTTAATTGTTGTCTTAATGATTTGATGTCCGCTGCTTCAAGCGCACCCCAAACCTTGCCAATCTTAAGAGGTAGTGTTGTTAACCTTGCATGTAATAAGCTTATGATTTGTTCAGAAAGATCGGTTGTTGGCGTTTTAATGATATGAAGTAGATTGTCTTGTAGAAAACGCTCATCATGACCTAAGTGCTGACAGAGATTGAGAGTGTGTAAATAACTGATATCTTCTGGATCTTCGGTGATAGCAATGACAAGGGGCGGCAACGGATTTTGCCAGTTTTCTAATAGATTGGCGACGGTAGGTAGAGAGGTTTCATCGCAAATCAATAAGCATTGTCCCTCACTGAGGTGTTCTATTTTTTCTGGATAATCGCGCACCGTTTTTATTGGCATGCCGCAGACGAGAGAGCGTGCCCAATTGCCACCTGGCGTGTTGCCATGGATATAAACATCTATCCAAGCTTGAACAGACAAGCGGATTGGATCTCGCCATGCTTTTCGCAGGGTGTAGTAGCGTTGTAAAGGTTTATCGTTATTTTCTGACTCACCATTTATGGTAGATAAAACTTCAGCATTTAACTCAAATAAATACGCGTAGCCTGGATGATTGAGTGGGATATTATCGGGTGCTGTGACCACCAGTCGATACATATTAGGACTGACATAATAACCATCAGTCACGCGAAAGTGCTGTTCTTGAAGCTTGATCGTACGCTTACCAAGCTTAGTAGCGGATGCCTGTAATAACGCTATATATTGCTCATGTAGTGTTTCAGCGTTACTAATAGGCACAAAAAAGTTGATAAAGTATTGATGATTAACACTAGAAAGGTTTTCAGCGAGGCTGTTATCTGTAGAACTGCTATCTTTTAACGCATTAGAGTTATTTTGATACCGATTCATCGTTATAACATCTAACAAAAGGCCGTCAGGATACAGCTCTTTTATCGATACTATATCATACTCGCCGACTGAGGCAGAGGTAAAGGCATTGATAAACATCGCAAGTTCATCTTGATGCTCTTCATTAAGATGGTGAATAAACATGGCTTTATCAGCAATGGCTAATGGGGTTTTATTGGTATCATAACGAGTAAGCGTTTCAGCCATAAAGGGTCATCCAAGCCAAAAAATCACATAACGGTTAGTTCATATAATCGTCAAGTAAATGGCATCTGAAAATATAAGGTAGCGGAGAATAGAGATAAAAATAGTAGAAGTTTAATCAATACGTATTGCGAGCCAAGCAAGGTGATAGAATTAGTAATCGATAATGTGAATTAAAAACACCTAAGCGTTATTGATAACCATTAACATCTAGATTATTATTACGTTAATAAGGCTAACTGTCAATGCATTTATAAATAGGAAGTTGTGATTTTAAATGATTATCAAGCTTCAGTTTAGAATATACTGTAATGTCACTACACCCTAATCGTCGAACCTTGATATAAAGCGATACACCTAAATAATCTTAAAAACACATACTTCGCAAAATATACCATTCAGAAGTTAACAATGATTTGATACTTAAGACATTGTCGCATTATGCTATTGATAAATAAAAGTAGTCTAGAATAATGTTTATCTACTACAGTCTCTATTCTTTTTGTTGCTTTTGCTGACGATGATTTTAAAAAATCTGAACCGCACTGGGATTGTCGGTGACTCAAAACTCTGAGAGAGTATGAAAATAGTCGCTTCATTGAATCTTATAATTTGTTATGACAAATGACTCTGGATAGAATAAGGCGGTTTTAAATGCTCCCTCTGAGGTATACCTATGGTGAACCAATCAGGTGCTTTCACTGATTCGGTTCCCTAGCGTGGACTGGAATCTTCGGTTGTAGGCTAATGAAATCAACGTTTTTGCTCCCGAAAATATTCTCAGTGTACTTCGTTGTATACATGCAGTGAATTTTTGAATAGTAGATCAAGTTATTTTTATTTACCATAAGCGCTGTTATAGAAATAAGAACAGCTAACGTCATATTGGCTGGCGCTTTCTTCCTAATTTCATTTTCATATTTGCTAGCACCAACCCCGACAATATCAATATCATTGCCAGCATCTTCCACCATGTCACAATCTCTCCTGTGAGTAGCACTGAGGTTATCATACCGAATACTGGCACCAATAGAGCGAATGGCATAACCTTAGAGGCAGTATTGTGACTGAGCAGATGCGCCCACAATCCAAAGCCTATCAGAGTTGAGATATACACGATAAACCCAAGTGATAGCCAAGACTTGAGCGATGCTTCGGTAAACGTCGCCAGTTGCCATGCCTCGGTCTCAAATATGAGAGAAGATAGAGTTAAAATCACGCAAGCGACCAGACCACCCCAAACCACCAGAGCGAGAGCAGATAACGCGGATGCCTTATTCTTACCAGTATTAGACGAAATAATAGACACGTCTGATCCTTGCTGCGTCGCTTGTGTTGACGCCTGCTTTGAGGCAATGTTACCAAAGCTCCAGCCTATGGCCGCAACCAAGATACAGACAAACCCAGCCAAAGGCATATCACCACCAAGGTTTAACGCGATGACGCTAAGCCCTAGCACACTGACCAGCATACCGATGATTTGCATGCGATTCACTGCCTCACCCAATATAAAATACGCCAGCAATACAGTGATAAAAATCTGAGTTTGTAGCAATAGTGCCGTCAACCCTGCTGATGCCCCTAAATGCATGGCAGTAAATACAAAAGCATACTGCATGACAAACGTACCGATAGCATAAATAAATAATGTACGGTTAAATTTGGGCGGCTTCAGAAAAAAACCAGTGGCACAGCGGTAAAGAAAAAACGCAGGGTGGTGAGCATTAGCGGCGGAAAGCTTTCAAGTCCCCATGCAATAAAGGTAAAGTTCACACCCCAAATAAAGGCAACCAGTACAGCCAATGCGGTGTATATAGGAGTCATATCGTTGGCCTAGGAAATTATGGCAGGTTATCAGATTTACTTAGCTAAAAACCTGATATTTAAAAATTTTATGACAGTTTTTTATTAACGAGCGAATGCTTTTAGACAGTAAGCACCACACTTACAAACAATAGAACGGCAATGAGCATTAATGTTATACCGCCTATTTTTGTAATTAAGTATAGTGTCGTGTTTTCATTGTCGTATTCTCTCAGAATGTTGAGTCTCCGACAATCCCGGGGCGGTTCA
>NZ_JBQSVP010000130.1:0-8441 GCF_052376345.1 Psychrobacter sp. AOP5-GZ1-6
ACCTTTATCGATAGTTTATTACCAGACCCCTTGATAAATGTGTACAAACGCCTTATTAATAGTGAGCCATATATTATTTTTCACATTAAAAAGTTACTATTGCTCTAATAAAAAAGTTACCATTAGCTCAACTATTTTTAGCGACGTCTGGATCTTACTATTTCATCTAGTTCGTGTGAATAATCAGCGGCAGTATTTATTATAATAAGCACCCATAGCTTAGCCGTTCGCTAACCTCAACCCCTTTATCTTATGTACTTATAAACAGGACATCTTTATGACAGATTATGATCGCATCACTGCCAACCCACATTTTGATATGCTGATGAGTGCACACAACAACGTGCAAAGCACTCAAGCTGCACTAGTGCCTATGGTGGTTGAACAATCATCACGCGGTGAACGCTCTTTTGATATCTTTTCACGTCTATTGCGTGAGCGCGTTATCTTTTTGACCGGTCAGGTCGAAGACAATATGGCCAACCTTATCGTTGCACAATTGCTATTTTTAGAAGCTGAAAACCCTGACAAAGATATTCATTTATATATCAACTCACCAGGCGGTTCAGTGAGCGCTGGTTTGGCTATTTTTGATACCATGAACTTTATTAAGCCTGAAGTATCAACTATCTGTATGGGCGGTGCTTATAGCATGGGTTCATTCTTACTGGCAGCTGGTCAAAAAGGTAAGCGTTATTCCCTTGCTAATGCTCGCGTGATGATTCACCAGCCTTCAGGCGGTGCGCAAGGCCAGGCAACGGATATCGAGATTAATGCTCGTGAAATCCTGAAAACTCGTTCACGTCTAAACAGCATCTTAGCTGAGCGTACTGGTCAGCCAGTAGAAAAAATCGAAAAAGACGTCGAGCGCGATTACTGGTTGGATGCGCAAGAAGCCAAAGAATATGGTTTGGTTGACGAAGTATTAGAGCGCCGCCCTACTTCTTTATAATTAGCATATAACAGCCTTGATGAGAACCAAATGCCTTAGCGTGATACGTTTTGGCATTGATGTAAATAATCAAAATATTTATAAGTTTTAAAACTTAGGAGCGCCTTTATGGCAGAAGACAATACCCCGCATTGTTCGTTTTGCGGCAAAGCCAAAAGCGAAGTGAAGCAGCTGATTGCCGCTGACGATGCCAATATCTGTAACGAATGCATCGAGCTGTGTACTGACCTCATTGCCGATAGCGCAGAAGACAGTGATGACAATAGCGAAGTCGATACTTCTTGGGTAAATAAAAAATTACCAACGCCAAAAGAGTTGCGTGCCAAGCTTGATGAGTACGTGATTGGTCAAGACGCCGCCAAAAAAGCATTAGCCGTTGCCGTTTATAACCATTATAAGCGTCTAAAAGTCAGCCAGACCTTAGCCAGTGATAGCAAAAAATCTAAGATTGGTGCTGATGATGCCATGGTGGAATTGGCAAAAAGTAATATTTTGCTGATTGGCCCTACCGGTTCTGGTAAGACATTGTTAGCACAAACCTTAGCACGTCTGCTTGACGTACCGTTTGCGATGGCTGATGCCACGACCCTGACAGAAGCTGGTTATGTCGGCGAAGACGTTGAAAACATCGTGCAAAAGCTGCTACAAGCCTCTGATTACGATGTAAGTAAGGCTGAGCAAGGTATTATCTATATCGATGAGATTGATAAAATCAGTAAGAAAGGCGATAACCCTTCTATTACTCGTGATGTATCAGGTGAAGGCGTACAGCAGGCATTGCTAAAGCTGATCGAAGGTACGGTAGCTGCTATCCCGCCACATGGTGGACGTAAGCATCCACAGCAAGAGCTCATCCAAGTCGATACCAGCAATATCTTGATCATCGTAGGTGGTGCATTTTCTGGTCTTGATAGCGTCATTCAACAACGTACTGAGAAAGGTGGCATTGGCTTTAACGCAGATGTTAGCTCAAAAGACGATAGCCGTCGTAGCTCAGATTTATTGCAAGAAGTTGAGCCAGAAGATTTGATTAAGTTTGGTCTGATTCCTGAGCTAATTGGTCGTTTGCCTGTACTCGCTGCATTGCAAGAGCTAGATGAAGAGGCACTTGTACAAATCCTAACTGAACCTAAGAACGCACTGGTCAAACAGTACAAGTATTTGTTTGATATGGAAGGTGCTGAGATTAACTTTACTCAAGAAGCACTAGATGCCATCGCGAAAAAAGCCATGGAACGTAAAACAGGTGCACGTGGTCTACGCTCTATCGTAGAAAATGCCTTACTTGAAACCATGTACGAACTACCATCGATGAAGGATGCTAAAACAGTTCTTGTTGATGAAGAAGTCATCAATGAAGGTAAGACACCTGACATTTCTTAATATCTTATCGACCTAATATAGCTAACGATTATGCGTTGGCTATACAAAAAAAGCGTCTGGCAAAGTTTGCTCAGACGCTTTTATTTTGTCTCATCATTATAATCTCTAGACCGTGTCTTCATTTTAAAAATACTAATAAAAATGTGATAAAGAGCATTCAAACAAGGAAAATAGCGTAGATAATATCGAGATATTAGTCAGCTATCTGACAAAATCTAGCCATTTTTAGTTCATTTAGATGACTATCGATTGCGTTGAAGATACGCCCTAGTTCAATGATAAATGCTATTTACTATGAGCGTATCAGCAGCGTCTATTGCCATCTTCAGCATCAGTTATCAATCATACAAAAGTGATGTACATCTCCTATCAAAAAAGCCACACACAGCTAAATAATCGATCTTCACGACTGACAAACACTGCTACTGATAAAAAATGGGCTTGAACAAACAAGTGACTTAAATAATCTTTATGTTAAAGCCCTATTTCTAAACCTACAACGACTTCTCATGCAACTTTCTTAGCAAGTGAGTTGTCTAATAGATCTGTTCTTACATTTTAATATAACAAATAATATATTGTGTATTTATATACTACTATTGTGTATTTTGATACAATTGTATTTCTAATAACTTACAGATTGATTACGTGCTTAGTTTTTAACCCTCAATTGAAAGGCGTTACTTTTAGTATGACGATTAAGTTACCAGATAAACACTTATCCAAATATTATTTTTCATAATAAGGATGTTTTAATGAAAAATTTCTTACAGACCAAGCCATATCTCCTAATAGCAACTCTCTTTGCTATTGGTGCTACTAGCATCACGGCCTGTAGCGAATCAGGTACAAAAGCTGTCGATCGTGTCGAAGAAGCCGAGGCCATCGCCCGAGTAAAGTCACTCGAAGCGCAAGCAACAGAGATCAAAAATGAGTTGGCGGAAAACCCAGGTGCTAAGCTGAACATCAGCATGCCCGCTGAATCGACCATCCCTGACGATGAGTACGGTGCTGCCGTCCGTCGAGGCTTAGAGCTTGCCAACCATACTTATCGAGAGCTACCTGACAACGTCGGCAACAAGCTCAACTGTACTAGCTGTCACTTAGCAAATGGTTCAGAAGCTTATGCTGCACCATGGAATGGTCTACCAGGTATCTTTCCCATCTATCGCTCGCGTGATGCACGTGTCAACTCATTACAAGAGCGCGTCAACGGCTGTTTTCAGCGTTCAATGAATGGTACTCCGTTAGAAGTAGATTCGGATGAGATGAACGCCTTTATTTCTTATATGACGTGGTTATCGCAAGACATGCCAATTGGCGTTTCACCTCCAGGTCGTGGGTTTGTCGAGATCGACAGTTCACTCACGCCAGACCCTGTCAAAGGCAAAGAAATTTTCGCTGCGACCTGTACCACTTGCCACGGTGAAAATGGTGAAGGTCAGTACAATGACGATGGCACTTATGTATACCCTGCCATCGCTGGTGCAGATTCATTTAACGATGGCGCAGGTATGGCAAGGACATACAAGGCGGCTGCATTTGTAAAAGGTAAAATGCCTTTTGGTCAAGGTAATACTCTGACTGATCAAGAGGCCATCGATGTGGCTAGCTACTTCACTCAACTAGACCGTCCAGTGAAATCCAATAAAGACCAAGATTGGCCAAAAGGTGGAGCACCTGTAGACGTGCGTCGTTAATCTTATATAGGATCAGATGTCGACTCATTTAGATTGTGATAATTAGAATGAGCACATGACCCGTACAAGAGACCCTATACAGACAACCGGCAACTTATTGCTGCTATACCTGAGGAATAAAAAGCCTAACTATTTATATAGTTAGGCTTTTTATGTTTAGGGCAACAAATTCAACACACCTTAATTATAAAACAAATAAATAGCTAAGGCAGCTTCATATCACCAGCGACCAACCAACCCATACGGCGCATGATATAGGCGACCAACCCTGCAATTAGCGCAGGCAATACAAACATCAATAAAATAATCGCTGTCCATAATTGACCGGTACTCATAATCTCCTGTGATGCTTCAATCACGCCGAATACACCGACCAATCCAGCGGTACCCATGCCTGCTCCCGTTGCCGTGCAAGCCAGGCCAAAACCTACGGTCGCAATAGGGCCAACGATAGCACTGGCAATCACAGCTGGTAGTAAAACGATGGGTTTTTTTAGTACATTAGGGATTTGCAGCATGCTGGTACCTAGGCCCTGAGAGACCACGCCGCTCACACCATTGTCTTTGAAACTTGCAACCGCAAAACCAATCATATGTGCTGCACAGCCCACTACCGCTGCACCACCTGCTACACCGCCAAGCCCAATAGCGATACAAATAGCCGCACTCGATGTCGGCAATGTCAATAAAATACCGACCACAACGGCAATGACAATGCCCATTAATAATGGCTGAAGCTCAGTCGCTGCTTGAATGCCTTGACCAATGGTAGCAACAGCAGCGACGATAGGAGGGTTTAATAGCGCACAAACGGCTAATGCAACTGCACATACCAATAACGGAACCAATAAAATATCAAGCTTGGTCTTTCCTGCCACCCAACTACCCGCACGATAAGCAAAAACTGATGTTAGATAGGCGCCTATCGGATTCCCAGGCAACGCTACAAACGTCGCAGGTCCGCCAACTTGTGGTGTAAACAGCGTGCCTGCCATTAGTGCTTCGGAGTGAGCACCTAGCATACCTGCTACCAAGCAACTTAACATCACTAATGTCGGTGCTTTAAGATAATAAGCAATGCCGACGCCAATACCCGCTCCCATCAGTATTGATGCCAGTTTGCCGACTGCAACCAACGCAGGTAAATCTAACCAACCGCCAATTTGGGAGATAATAAGGCCTGCAATCAATGTCACAAACAGCCCTAAAGCCATCCCAGTAAACGCATCGATGAAATATTTTTGGAAAAAAGCTTTAATGATGCCAGTAGAAGATGTTGTTGAGTCAGATACAGTCATAGCCATACTCGTTGAGGAAGTAATGATAAGATATAATAAAATGGCAAAGTAAAATAGCGTTACTAAAAATAAGAGACAAAAAAAGCGTCATAACGACGCTTTTTTGAATAAACCATTACTAGTAACTGCACCTAACGACGCTGCTCTACGATGATAGAATCAATACCATTATTCTGTAATCGCTGCTGAGCGCTAGCCACCGTTTGACGGTTGCTCATTGGCCGAGAGATTACTTGATAAATAGGCTCGCCATTACCCGTTGTGTTTTTGACCACACGAGCATCTACTCCTGCCATCAGCACTTGTGCGCGGCGGCGATCTGCTTCATCAGCATCACCGAAACTGTTTATTTGCAATATATAAGTGGCAGCAGGTGTGGCAGCTTGAACGTTGGCAGTACCTGCATTACTGTCAGAGTTATCTGTGCTGCTGACCGATGTCGCGCTATCATAAGTCGCATTTTCTTCGACAACAACGATATCGCTATTGGCAGCGTTATTGCCATTACTAGGTTCAATCACCGTATTTTCAGAAATACCTAAATTACCCTCATCGTCACTACCACTGGCTGACGAATTAGTAGGCTGTGTGACCACGATATCGGGCTCAAAAGCATCGACACCTCCTATGCGATCATTATTTATCTCACCAAAATCTTCATCAGGTATGGTGGCCATCTCTTGATTTGGCAAAATATCATAAAACTCATAATCGCCATTATCAGTATCAGTCTCAACTCGTGGCTGTACCTGACGATCTTGCTCGTTTTCGGCGCTGCTATCGGTCGGACTAAAATCAAACAATGGTGACAAGTATATAAACACACCGATCATAAGGGTCAATACGGCCCCAACGAACATCCATAATAAGCCTGATACACTACTTGTTTTGCGCTTTTCAGTCGCGCCTTTAGGTTTTTTGGCTAGCATGGATCTGGTTCTCCCTACTGAATCTATCTATCATTATTAAATTATTGCTATCAACCATCTATACTCACTCTACAAACTAGAGATTTTTCTATGTAAAAAACTACTACATGCTAGACGGCGCAGACAATCCTAATAAACTAAGCCCATTAACCAATACTTGACGAACAGCTTTAGACAAACGCAGACGAGCTTGCATCAAATCTATCTCATCTTGACTCGGTGTCTCACCTGACGTTAGGCTCAATGGTAAAATACGGTTGGTATCATACCAACCGTGAAATAGCGCTGCCAGCTCTTTCAGATAATTGGTCAATACATGGGGCTCATAGCCAGTTGCTGCTCGTAATAGTGTCGCTGGATACCCTGCTAGTAGTTTAATCAACTCGTCTTCATTGGGCGCACTAAGCAGATTCTGATGCGCCAGACCAACGGCATCATCTACTGTTAAATCATAGGTAGCCAGTTTTTCTAGTACGCGGCAAACACGGGCATGCGCATATTGAATGTAATACACCTGATTGTCTTTGCTTTGTGATTTAGCAAGCTCCAAATCAAAGTCAATATGCACTTCAGGCTTACGGGCCACATAATAAAAACGCGCGGCATCATTGCCAACTTCGTTTCGTAAATCACGCAGGGTGACAAACTGACCTGAACGCGAGGACATTTGTACTTTTTCACTACCACGCCATAACGCGACAAACTGTACCAGCACCACATCAAGTTTTTCTGCATCGATACCCAAGGCAAGTAGTGCTGCTTTGACACGTGGAACATAGCCATGGTGATCAGCGCCCCAGACATTGACGACTTTATCAAAACCACGATCAAATTTGTTTTTATGATAAGCAATGTCAGAAGCAAAATAAGTAGACTGACCATTAGCGCGGCGTACCACACGGTCTTTTTCGTCACCGAAGTCGGTCGATTTAAACCAGATATTGCCGTCTTTTTCGTACAGATAGCCTTTTTCGTCTAATACTTGTAGAGCCGGCTCAATCTCAGCATCAATCGACTTTTCGCTGAACCAGCATTCATAGCTCACGCCAAAGTCATTTAAGTCATCTTTGATATCGGCCAAAATACTACTCAACGCTGCATTTAAAAACAACTCATAGCCATCACCAAGCAAAGTCTTACTATTGGCAATCAGCCCATCGATATGCGCTTCTTTATCACCTGACAGCAGTACTTTTTCACCATCTGCGTTTATCTCAAACTCGGCATCTGCAGGCACGTCTTTGGCAACGTCTGTAAAGCTATGAACATAGCTATCAGCATGTTGCACTTTTAGCGTTTTGGCAATATCACTGACATAGTCGCCTTGATAGCCGTTGACAGGAAAAGTCACTTGCTCGCCATTTGCTGCTAAATAACGCAAATAGGTACTGGTTGCTAAGATGTCCATTTGACGACCAGCGTCATTGACATAATACTCACGCGTGACGTCATAACCGATCGCTTCTAGCAAGTTTGACACGCTCATGCCAAATGCCGCACCACGCCCATGACCAACATGCAAGCTAGACGTTGGGTTGGCAGAGACAAACTCAACTTGTATTTTTTGCCCTGCAAACTGATTGCTCAAACCAAAACGGTCTTGCAAGTTAAAAATATCGTCTAATACGGCAAACTTCGCTTCAGCATTTAAAAAGACATTAATAAAACCCGGCCCTGCGATTTCTACTTGGCGGATATCTTGGTTTTCAGGCAAGGCATTAACGATTTTTTCGGCAAGTTGGCGCGGGTTGGCCTTGGCGGCTTTTGCGGCAGTAAGTGCGATATTACTGGCAAAATCACCATGGCTTAGGTCTTTGGTACGCGTGATTTGACTGTTATTTTGCCAATCGCTTGGTAATGTACCATCTGCTTGTAAAGTCTGAACGGCATCATTAAACAGTGAGGCAAGTGTATCAATCTGGGCTTGTGACATAAGGATGTGAACTCAATTAAATAAACAACAAAAACGGTGCAAAAATACGGTGAATGTAAACGACCGATAACCGCTTATAATAATAGCGACCGACATTGTAAAAGGTAAAATAATATAAAAAGATAAATAACCTGTAAATATAACAATCTTTGCGCTTTATTGCACCATTTACACCAAAATTAGCACTGAAATCTTACCGTTAAGACGGCTTCCCTTAGTAATTAGGATCTGTTGGACGTTTAAAGC
>NZ_JBQSVP010000131.1:0-8329 GCF_052376345.1 Psychrobacter sp. AOP5-GZ1-6
CTCTCTAAAAAACAACAGAAGTGGATTAAAGAAGAACGAGGTCAAGGAGCGTTAACTGACTATAAACCTTGTATGGCTTGACCATTGATATTTCCTTTCTCCAATAATATCGTATCATTGAATAAGCCAACATCTTCAGACTCAGACGATGTTGTTTCCGTTATTTCTTTGATTGTTACGCCGTTATCCACGCCAGTATAACGAGTGTATAACGTATCAGTGCTTATTCCGTCGTCTTGAACAACGTAAAACTTGTGTTCAAATACGCAAGTCTCAAACGTGCCTGCTGGAACCGTAATGGTTTCTCTACCAACATATTTTAATGAAGTATCCGCGTCATAAGACTTCATTTCGCCATCTGTTGTTTCAACCATAGTGACTGTTGCATAATGCTTCGTCTCACCTTCTTCTAAGTTATAATGTTGCTTTAAGCCGCTCGGTTGGTAATCAACTTCCATTCCAGCATCACTGTCAGTTTGCCCTAGAGTGATCACTGATTGATCAACTTCGTCGTGTTTTACATACACAGTAGATTGACCTTCTCTTTTAGCTAATACCTCGCTAAAGCCTTTATATTCCGGAACTGACTCTACAACTTCATGAACATCGTTAAGTCCAAAATCTATAGCAGCATCTGAAGCATATTCTAGATCAATCGTCGTGCCTGGGGTTTGCAGCGTTGGATTAAGGCAAGCTAAAGAGGTCGTATTAGATGGTTCAGTTGGTGTGACTTCGCCATCAGTTGGTGGTGCTGAATACGATGTACTATCCTCTCCACAACCAACCAATACAAAAGCTATCGCTAATCCGATGAAAGATAATCTCAAGGTGAGTTCCTTTTTATTTAATCTATTTTAGGGGGTAAGATACACTCCATATCTAGTTACCTCAGTACGAAACTTTACTACTCCAAAATGTAACTGTAAGGTATAGATGGTGCCGTTCAGTATGATACTTTATTACTCGCTGGCAGAAGTTGTGATTGAGTAATCATTTACTCAGCGTCAAAAGTGGTGAACTGATAGCAGAACGCCATTCTACTGACCCAAATATTACTCCCACTATTATTTGATATAGCAAATAATAGTGGGTTTTTTTGTGCCTCTCCAAAAGTCATCGAAATGAATTTAACGCGCATAAGCGACTCGATAAAGCTACGTATTAGCGTTGCTAACCATGGAGATCTGCCCCATGGCTATTTACATTTTGCGGCTTTTTAGTGAGCGCATTTCTCTAGTTGACAATGCATTCCGGCAGACAGAATGCTGGCTCTTGGATTTGTTAACTAACTCATAATCCTGTCCATCGAATAAACAAACATAACAAGCTGCTAACCTGTACTTAAAAATATACAAAAAAGCAATATTCACAGATTCTCCAAGATTCCTGAATTTCATCTTGAAATCTAATATAAATCCTATACTATTAAAAGATTACGTATCTGTGAAAAAAATAATAGCTTTTGTAAGTAAAGCTACTCTATATTCAAACGAGGGAAACATGAAATCTACTATTAAAGCATCTTTTCTTGGACTAGTTGTTGCTACTAGCATGTCGCTTGTGGCTTGTTCGGATGATGCTTCAGTCTCCAGCACGGAAGCTGCCGACCAACTTGATACTAAATTTGCTACGCTTGCGACCGGTGGTGCGTCAGGTCCTTATAATATTATTGGAACCTCACTTACTGAAGCTTACAATACGACTTATGGTGTTAACTCTAAAACCCAAACCACCGGAGCCTCGGTCGAAAACATCAACTTACTCAACCAAGAAAAAGTTGAAATGGCCTTTCTGATGAGCGACGTATTAAGTGATGCTATCAAAGGTGAGAACAACTTCAGCAGTCCTATCACGAATGTTCAGCAGATCGCCACTCTATACCCCAATTACGTACAGGTTGTTACCTCGCAGGATTCAGGCATTGAGAGCTTCGAAGATTTACGCGGTAAGCGTATCGCCGTGGGTGCACAGAACTCTGGTGTAGAAGTTAACGCTCGCAACTTACTTAATGGCTTTGACATGACCTACGATGATGTCGAAGTTGATTACTTGGGATATGCAGAAGCAGCAGACGCCTTGAAATCGGGTAAGCTTGACGCGGCGTTTTTAACCAGTGGTTTACCGAACTCTTCACTGATGGAGTTAGAGCAAGGCTTCGATTTACAGATAGTAAGTATTAGCCCTGAAAATATAGCAAGAATTGCACAAGATCAGTCCTACTTCATTGCTAAAGAAATTCCTGCAGGTACTTACGGCAACGAAACTGCCATACCTACCGCTGCTATCATGAATGCGTTTGTAGTACGTTCAGACTTATCAGAAGATGATGGTTACAAACTGACCAAAACTTTCTTTGAGAGTATGGACAAACTAAAAACTGCGCATCAGTCTGCAGGTGGTATTAGCTTAGAAACCGCACAACAAGGTATGGTCGCCCCGATACATCCTGGTGCCCAGAAGTACTACGATGAGCAAGCCGCAAGCCAATAAGCTTGGATAAATCATAGATGAGCAATCATAAAAACCAGTACAGCGTAGAGCGCGGTACTGGTTTATTTATGGTCGTAACATTCGTGATATTGCTGATCATCATCGGTAGTGGCTGGGTCTTGCGTCAGCAGGTAACTGTATTGAGCTTTAATCAGGAATCCTGCTACATCGAAGAAAGTTCTTTTGATATTAAATGGTTACACTCTGTAGAAAAGCAGTGGTGGATAGAGCGTTATCAAGTCCGATCTGATGATTTTTTACTAACCGATACTTATATGCAAACTTTTGGCGCAGGAACTCCATCAACTGAGACAATCGTATCCAACAACAGTAAAGATTATCCAAACTATATTCAATACCGTATCCAAACATCCCTACCCTATCTAAACTGGATGGTATCTCATAACATCAAAGCACACGTGATTATAACAAACGGCATCTTACCTGTTTACAACTGGGTTGATGACTATACTACTATTTATTTTGTTCCCAAAAAGCTGTCCTTATGGCAGTTACTACTTCAGGAGTCCTGCTATGAGCACGCCTATAGCACCAAGTGATAAGGAAGACTTATCGGCTGATTCTGCGAACCCTTCTGCAGAAAAACAGCAAGAAATTTTGGAAAAATTCGATAAAGAATCCATCACTCGTAAGCTTAGCAACAAAAAATTGGGCTGGTTGTTGTCAGCACTCGCTATTGCTTATGCGCTATTTCACTTATATATCACCTTTAATCCGATGCCTGCATTACTCCAACGCTCCGTTCACGTAGGCGTAGGTTTTGCTCTCATTTTTATGATTTATCCTGCGGCCAAAGGTTCCTCTCGTCAACGAGTCGCTTGGTATGATTGGATTTTGTTTTTCATGTCTTTATCAGGTGTAGCCTACCTACTGATAGAGTATCAAAATATCGTTACCGTCCGCGGTGGCATACCTAATCAGTGGGATATATTATTTTCAATCATTACTGTCTTGTGTGTATTGGAAGGTACGCGGCGTATCACGGGCTTTATTCTGCCTTTGTTTGCTCTGGTGTTCTTGGCTTATCCCTTCTTTAGTCACTTAGGTTTCATGCCAGATCGCCTGCTCACGCGACCTTACGATGTGGGTGATATTTTTGGTCAGCTATATCTCAAAACAGAGGGTCTATACTCTACAGCCATCGGTGCTTCTGTTACTTTTATCTTTTTGTTTATCTTATTTGGTGCGTTTTTATCACGATCAGGTATGGGACAGCTATTTAACGACTTAGCATTGGCGCTCGCAGGACATAAACAGGGTGGGCCTGCAAAAGTAGCGGTCATCTCCAGCGGTTTCATGGGTAGTATCAATGGTGCAGCGGTTGCCAACGTAGTAGGTACTGGTGCATTTACTATCCCTTTAATGAAGCGAGTCGGCTATCATAAAAACTTTGCTGGTGCCGTAGAGGCAAGTGCTTCGGTTGGTGGTCAGGTTTTGCCGCCGATCATGGGGGCGAGCGCTTTCATTATGGCGGAGACCACAGGGGTCAAATACAGCACGATTGCGCTTGCAGCCCTATTGCCAGCGGTTCTTTATTATTTAGGCGTCATCGCTCAAGTACACTTTCGTGCAGGTCGACGTGATCTCAAAGGTATTGCTAAAGATAGCTTGCCTGAGCTGAAAGAAGTGTTAAAAGCCCGTGGGCATATGCTATTGCCGATTGTTTTCTTAGTATACCTGTTGGCTGAATCGGTTCCGGTTGGCTTTGCAGCAGCTTACACGATTGGTTTTACCATTGTCATGAGTATGCTTCGCAAAGAGACGCGGATGAGCTTTCAGGATGTACTGGGCGCACTAGAATCTGGTACTCGTCAATCTTTAGCTGTCATGGCAGCCTGTGCGGTAGTAGGTATCATCATTGGCGTGGTGAGTCTAACCAGCTTTGGCACAGTGATGACTTCATCTATCGTTACACTAGGAGCAGGATCGTTATTACTCACGCTAATCCTAACCATGATCGCCTCAATGGTACTAGGCATGGGCTTGCCATCTATTCCCGCGTACATTATTACTGCAACCATGGCAGCACCGGCTTTGGCTGGTTTTGATATTCCTATCTTAGCGGCGCATATGTTTGTCTTCTATTTTGGTATCTTTGCCAATATCACCCCACCTGTATGTTTGGCTGCCTTTGCAGGCGCTGGTATCTCTGGTGGTGATCCTATGAAGACAGGGTTTCAGTCGCTGAAACTGGCATTAGCCGGATTCATTGTTCCCTTTATGTTCATCTACAACCCAACAATGCTGATGATAGATCCGACAGGATTGGCAGTGACTGCTAAAGAGTTCCCACTACCACCAGTCATGGATATTATTGTTGTCGTGATCACCTCGGTTACGGGCGTTATTGCGCTTAGTTCTGCGCTTGAAGGTTTCTTCAAAGGGGTGATGAGCCCGATAGCTCGTGTCATACTAGCGGTCGGTGCATTACTCTTGATTTATCCTGAGCTGATGACAGATTTAGCAGGTGGTATCATCGTATTAGTCGTTGCCGCATGGAATATAAAATCCAACAAAACAGCTGTCGCATCGGCAAGTATCTAAAAAATGAACCACATATCGTGCTTTACTGACGGTATGTTAAAGAGAGACTATTAACAACAGTCTCTCTTTCATGTCTTATATAGTCAAAGTATTTTTAAATCGCTACAGTGCTACTGGGATAAATGTTTCGCAACCTCTGTGAATACAGCACACAAGCAAAATGTGTGTCAGTAGCACGATAATACGATCGTATCGGTTTTATACTTCTTCTACTATAGTCAAAGAATTCTAAAATAGGTACAAGGCAGCCGACTGCAGATTGTGCAAGCAGTACACCTAAGAAGGATAACGCCGTAGCTGTTTAGTAATTCGCTGACTATTTTATTAGTTCAGCAAGACTATTGATTGGATAGGAGATATCTTTCTTATGAGTATTTCTACAACCAATGACCAACCATTTAGCAGCTGATAGCTCACCAATGCTATTGGTAAGTGCTGGTACTATAAATTCTAAAAAAACCTTCATTTTCTGTGGCAAATACTTTCGAGTCTTATGCAGCAAGTGTATTGGAACTGCATCAGGTTCAAACTCATTTAATATGATTTTTAGATCGCCATTATCTATAAAACGCTTTACTTGATAATGTAATTGCTGCGTGATACCCACGCTCTTTACAGCAGCCTTAACAGCAGAATCGCTATCATTAACCATCAGTCTAGGAAATATATCTATGTGTACTGTTGACTCAGAGTTTGGGAGATTGTAACGCCAGTGAGGAGTCGTCTTTGCCGTGTTGAGCAATATACAAGAGCGTTGAGTTAAGTCGTAAGGTGACGCTAGTTCTGGCTGTTTCAACAGGAACTGCTGACTTGCACAGGTCACAACTCGCATCGTTCCTACTTGGGTGCCTATCATCGTACTATCTGGCAACGTGCCTATTCTAATGGCCATGTCTACGTCATCTTCGAACAAATCCACATTCCTATCCGATAATAAAAGCTGCACGTTTATATTTGGATATAAAGATAAGAACTCAATAACAATGGGTAGCACATGCAACCTTCCAAACATAATGGGCGCTGTTATCACCAAATCGCCTTTTGGTTCTAAGTACTCCCCCTTTGCCCTACCCTCTGCCTCTTCGACCTGCTCCAATATTCTTTTACAAGATTCTATATAGGCACTTCCAGAGTCTGTCAAAGATAACTTTCTGGTGGTTCTATGCAATAAACGAACGCCCAGTTGGTTTTCCAGTTCAGCTATCTTTCTACTTAGAGTTGGCAATGGCACGTTCAATTCCTTGCTGGCTGTAGAAAAACTGCCAACCTCCACCACTTTTATAAACATAGACATTGCTTGCAGTCGGTCCATAACTGTCTCATTTATTGAAAATATCATTATCAAAATTACAGTATTATCTTTTAAATGGCAAAGTGTCATAGTGGATATATCAACATTGATATAGGAAACACCTTATGAGCAATGTAACTCATAAAAACTTACAGGTTGCGCTTGCCTACGATCATGTTGGCATTAGAGTCAGTAATAGACGCGAAGCTATTACGTTCTATGAGCGTCTTGGGTTCAAAGAAACCTATCGCATCCCTAAAGGTGAAGCAAACGAAATGATCACACCAGCAGGTGTAAGAATTAATCTTATTTTTAATGCAGCAAAGATAAAAAACAGAAAAAACCTTTTACTCGATGAAGTGATTAAAAAACCCGGTATGACACATCCGGCATTCATTATTGATGGTATAAATGAGCTTCAAAGCTGGCTTTTTGCAGAAGGAATAGAAGTTACGGAAGGTCCGAAAAATTTAGGGTCAAGAAGGATCGCTTTGTTTATCCGTGATCCAGATGGAAATGTACTAGAATTTAATCAACTACTATCTGAGGGAAAAAACCATGAAACTATATGATTTAGAGCTATCTGGAAACTGTTATAAAGTAAGGCTGTTTGCCTCACTGATCGACATACCTTTAGACATCGTGCCTATTGATTTTATGCAAGGTGAACATAAAAAAGAAGCCATGCTGAAACTCAATCCGTGGGGAGAAATCCCAGTTTTAGAAGATGGCTCTGTCATATTAAGAGATGCACAAGCCATACTGGTGTACCTAGCCAACAAGTATGGTGGTGAAGCGTGGTGGCCTAGCGAAGCACATCTGCAAGCTGATGTGATGCAGTGGTTGTCTGTTGCTTCTAATGAGATACAGCACGGACCTAACGTAGCACGTTTGATCAAAAAATTCGGTTTTGAAGGTGATTTAACGCAATCTTTAGAGCGTTCGTATAAGATACTAGCATTGATTGACGATCATCTTGCTCACCATAATTGGCTGGCAGCTAGCCGTCCTACTATTGCTGACTGCGCAGTTTATCCGTATATTTCAATTGCACACGAAGGAGAGGTTGCTATAGACAGCTATAGCAATATTAAGGCATGGATGAATCGCCTAGAGCAGTTGCCAGGTTATGTATCTATGCCTGGTAACTAATGATAATAGCCGGGAGCTAAGCCATTAAAAATAAAGGTCACGAACCAATGCTGTTCGTGACCTTTATCTCTGACACCGCTACCAATACTTAACGCAGCGCTTTATAAAGAAAATAGAAACCCACAACGACCAACAGTACGGCAAAGCATTTCTTTAAGATTTGTGGTGACAGTATATGAGCTACCTTGGCGCCTATCTTTGCCGTAAAAAAGCTCATGATACTAATGCCCAAAAAGGCATAGACGTGGACAAAGCCAATCGTATTAGGCACATCTACTTGCTGCTTCATTCCAAAAAACATAAACCCTAACGCACCGGCAATCGCGATGGGTAGACCACACGCCGCCGAAGTACCAACCGCTTTTTGCATCACTACACCGTAACGAGTAAGGTAAGGTACGGTTAAGCTGCCACCGCCGATGCCGAAAATGGCAGAAGCAACACCAATAACCCCGCCTGCTGCCAATTGCTTAGGTTTTGAAGGCAGCGTTGAGTCAACCGCCGAATCCGTATTGCTAGCACTATTCATGTTTGCAGCGACTTTCTTTTTGCCACCCTTAAACATCTTGTAGGCGACCCACAGCAAAAACACACCAACAATAAGCTGAAGATATAACCCAGATATCTGCCCTGCTATCCCTGCCCCTAAAAAGCACCCTATCGCTAAACCGGGTGCTAGGTTTTTGAAGACAGGCCACATGACGGCGCCTTTTTTATTGTGCGCCATTAACGAGCTGATAGACGTCACAATAATAGTCGCAAGTGACGTACCTAACGCCAAATGCATAATATTGTCAGGACTATAACCCATCTGAGTAAAGACAATAAATA
>NZ_JBQSVP010000132.1:0-8292 GCF_052376345.1 Psychrobacter sp. AOP5-GZ1-6
TTATTACTGACTATGCATATATGCTGCCTAAATCGACCAATCCTCTACTGCCCAACGATGGGCTAGCGCATGCGCATGCAGCGCCTCATCGGGTGAGACGCAGATAGCGATATCTGCCCACTCAAGTAGCGGGATGTCATTTTTAGAATCCGAATACGCATACGTTTTTTCAAAGGTCACGCCAGCCAATTGCTGCTTACTCACCCACTTGTCTAGATGATATATCTTACCTTCTTTAAAATTGGGCTTATCCGCTAATTTACCCGTATAACGCTCGTTTTCTATCTCGAGCGGCGTCGATAACACATTGGCGGATTCGATACCAAAACGTTTGGCAATAGCAGAGACCACAAAGTCGTTAGTAGCAGAAATAATCACTACAGCATGCCCCTTTTCAACATGCTGACACAACACCTCCATCGCTTTTGGCCGAATATGTGGCTCAATTTCACGTGTAATGTAATCCTCACGCAGCTCATGCAACCGTGCCAATGGCAAGGTAGTCAAAAACTGGGCGACAAACTCATTGTACTCTGTCGCGTCAAGTGTACCTTCGATATAATCCTGATAAAACTTCTGATTGGCCGTGCGATACTGTGCCTCATCAACCAGACCATTATTGACGATATACTCACCCCATAGATAGTCGCTATCGACATCAAGTAACGTGTGATCTAAATCAAATAGCGCCAGTTCTTTTTGAGAGTTTTTCGTATGAGGTGCTTGCATTATGAATGCCTTATTGTTTTTTCAAAATGTTAATAGTAAATAGAATTAATTATAATTAAAGATTATATCGACTGTGTTTTAGCTAAAGCCTTTAATATAGTCAGTTTTTTGGATATAACATTTATTCAGTAAATTTTGAGAAGTCTACTGTTTGCCAGACAAAATTATGCTAAATTATTTATTCAGCTTACTTTATAAGACATACCACGACCTTAATAAGCAACCCGAGAACCTTATGAAAGCGTATCATAACAAAACCGACTTATTTAGTAGATCTCAAATTAACAAGGTGCATCGCCCTGCTCGCTCGATTAAAGAAATCAGACAGCGTCAGTTAGGAGATGCGTACCAATCGCCTTGGGATCGCCTGATCCATGCACTCTTAAACGGCTTGATGTATGGCTTTGGTGGCTTGCTTATCGACGTGGTCATTGTTGTCGTTCGCTCAATAGCTGATATCGGTAATGGTGAGGTTTTTTGGTTATTCACCCCTTTTATGTTAGTACTCGGTGTAATCATTGGGTTAGTCGTTGGTAAAAACGCAGGGGCCGAGAGCGTCAATGCACTACATATCGACGAAACTGCCAACCATAACCCTTATCTCGATGACACCTCTATCAGTCATGATATTTTTCGCGGTTTGATTGTTGGTATCGCTATCTTTGCCGTTATCTGGCTCGCTATGATGTTTATCATGTAACGTTACTCTCATGGCCATAGATAAAGGATAAAAATACAGAGGATTACACCCTATACACTTATCCTCTGATCTTTATTTATCACTCAGCGCTACATTTACTGGTTGCTATTCATCAGGCATTGCGATTTCTTTTAGTCCCGTTTTGAATTTTTGACAACGCTCTGCATAATGCACCGCCGAGAGCTTTAACATCGCTGCTTGCTCATCTGTTAAGGTCTTCACTACTTTTGCAGGTGCACCCATGACCAATGAATTATCTGGAATAACTTTGCCCTCTGTGACCAATGCTTTAGCACCGATGATACAGTTTTTGCCAATTTTGGCATTATTGAGTACCACGGCACCGATACCAATCAAGCTGTTATCACCAACCTCACAGCCGTGCAGCATCGCTAAATGTCCGATAGTGACATAATGACCGATTTTTACTTCGATACCTGCATCAGTATGAATCACACTGTTTTCTTGTACATTACTGTAGTCACCAATGTGAATGCGTTCATTGTCACCGCGTAGCACCGCACCAAACCAAATACTGGCTTGATGCCCTAAATACACATCACCGATGACTTGCGCAGAATCTGCCACCCAACCTTTAAACGGTACAGCGAACTCAGGGGTCTTATCTAAATACTGATAAATCATAACTGCTCCTTGTTATCGTTTTTTATGCCAACTAAATAGTGTCGCATGTAGTGTAATGTCGCGTGACTGCATCTCTTTTATTTCGGACTGACTATAGTCAAAGAACTCTAAAACGAGTACAAGTGATACATCCAAGGACAATAACGCCGTAGACAGTTAGTCATTCGCTAGCTTTCTCTGACGTAGCTGGCTTTTGCTAATTGTAGATAGATAACGAGATCGATAGCTCTCATTTTATATCAGTCAATAATGCCCTCTATTGTGGCAAAGCTGTCTATCAAAATCTAGCATTATCGGTAGTAGGACTTGTCACTCAATCAAAAAAGCATTTATGTATATAGACTATGTATGCAGATATAGTCATTAACCCTTAGAGGGTTCACCTTGATAAAGGTTGTTTCTAGTGCAGAAATTTCTTGCCATCAGATATCACTTAACGTGCATTTATAAGCGCTTTGTCGCTTAATACAGACTACATTATATATTTATCGAAAATTAGCAAACTATGCACTACAACTTAGCAAATCGACTGGCTATTCTAGCGTATATTGTATATAATGCGCAAAATCTGTGCCTAAGCGAGCGGACATGATGCAAGTTACCTATTCACTATCTAGTGGGTTTTGTAGTTTCCATCAATAATGTCTTCTCGCTTTTTTATGGAAAAATTTTAGATTTTCTTGTTTCTTTATGCAAATATTAAGACATAGAAATCCAAAGTTTAATCATAAAAAAATCATAGCACTAACCAATAACAGCGGAGGCAACCCTTGAATTCATCGGCAGAAGTACAAGCAATTTTGGCATTAGCAGACGGTACGATTTTTCGCGGTGTGAGTATCGGTAGTCTCGGTCATCGTGTCGGTGAGGTGGTGTTTAATACAGCCATGACAGGGTATCAAGAAATATTAACCGACCCAAGCTACGCACGTCAGCTCGTGACCCTCACCTATCCACACATTGGTAATACAGGTACCAATAGCGAGGACACAGAATCTGGTAATGGTCATCAAGTCTGGGCAGACGGTCTTATTATCCGTGATGCGACAATGGTTACCTCAAACTTCCGTAACTCAGAATCACTGAGCGACTACCTACAAAAGCATGATACCGTCGCAATCGCTGAGATTGACACTCGTCAATTAACTCGTCTATTACGTGATAAAGGCGCTCAAAACGGTTGTATCATGACAGCATCAAATGGCGATACCATCAGTGCAGAAGACGAGCAACAAGCCATTGAACTGGCGCAAGAGTTTGCTGGTATCGAAGGCATGGACTTGGCCAAAGAATGCTGCACTAAAGAAAAGTTCGAATGGACAGCAGGTACGTGGGACTTATCAGACACCCTACTTAACCGTGATATAGCTGGTAGCCATGATAGCGGTACGGGCGGATTCTTTAAGCAGCTTGGTACTCATATCGATGCCAAATACAACGTCGTCGCTTATGACTTTGGGACCAAAACCAATATCTTGCGCATGCTGGTAGATCGCGGTTGTCACGTAACAGTCGTACCAGCCCAAACGCCTATCGCAGACGTGCTAGCGCTAAACCCAGATGGTATTTTCTTATCAAATGGTCCAGGTGATCCTGCTGCTTGTGACTATGCTATCGATGCAGTGCGTCACATCATTGAAAAAACCAATGTTCCTACTTTTGGTATCTGTTTGGGTCATCAGCTGGTCGGTCTGGCTAGCGGTGCAAACACCATCAAAATGAAAACAGGTCATCATGGTGCCAACCATCCAGTACAAGATGTGGCAGCTGGTACGGTTATGATTACCAGTCAAAACCATGGTTTTGCGGTTGATGAAGACACACTACCTGATAATGTCAAATCCACCCATCGCTCACTATTTGACGGTACCAACCAAGGTATCGAGCTGACCAATAAGCCTGTCTTTAGCTTCCAAGGTCACCCAGAAGCCAGCCCTGGCCCACATGACTGTGCGCCATTGTTTGATAAGTTTGCTAAGATGATGGAAGCGGCTAAATAGTGAACTTTTTCACTAAAATATTTAATAGAAAATGTAATAAGAAAATAGAAAATATTTTATCAGAGCATAAAGCATCTTCTAATGAAATAAATGATAAAAGGAAACAGAAGCTCGATAGACTACAGAAGGTTCAAGAACAATACTTTCAACGTCTATCCGAGTTATCAACTAAACAAAGATGGGATTTTGCTTTTACTCTTTTAAATGATTTCAATACCCATCTACCATTTGACTTATTAAAAGATATTATTCCTGATATTCCAAGAATACATGACAGCACTTTAGACTCAGACATCATTGAAATAATGTTGGAGGATATAGAAATAGCAAAGTATGAATACGGCTTTACTATTAATGAACTAGGAGAGTTTGCTGATCTTTTAGCCAAAAATTCTGAGTTATCTCTAGAACAGTCTTCTGATGTCCTTAAACACGTATTAGAAATCGAACTGTCTAACTATTCATCCTCGTTGGATGAATTTAAAAGGTTCTTAACTTATTTAGATAGGGTTTTCGAAAAAATTAACCTTAAGTGAAATAGATGCTATTTTCTTAGATAAAACATGCTTCTAACGATATTAGTGATCATTAAGCCCGAGTTTTTCTATTATTTTTAACTTTTACTTACAGTATAAGACATCTTAAAATCCCAAACCGCCAAAATAGGACTTAACAACATTATGCCAAAACGTACCGATATAAAAAGCATTCTTATCATTGGCGCAGGCCCTATCGTCATCGGTCAGGCGTGTGAGTTTGACTACTCAGGCGCGCAGGCCTGTAAAGCACTAAAAGAAGAAGGCTACCGCGTCATCTTGGTCAACTCAAACCCTGCGACCATCATGACCGACCCTGTCATGGCTGACGCCACCTATATTGAGCCGATTACGTGGCAGACGGTTGAGCAAATCATTGCCAAAGAGCGTCCTGATGCAATCTTGCCAACCATGGGCGGACAGACTGCGCTGAACTGTGCATTAGATTTGGATAAGCATGGCATATTAACCAAATACGAGTGCGAGCTGATTGGAGCAACCAAAGACTCAATTGAGATGGCGGAAGATCGCGAGCTGTTTGACCAAGCGATGAAGCGTATCGGCCTAGAGTGCCCACGCGCTGAAACGGCTGAAACCATGGAAGAAGCGTTTGCTACCCAAGAGAAAATGGGCTATCCATGTATCATTCGTCCCTCATTCACCATGGGTGGTTCAGGTGGCGGTATCGCTTATAACCGCGATGAGTTTATCGAAATCTGCGAGCGCGGTTTTGATTTATCACCAAACCATCAATTGCTTATCGATGAGTCACTGATTGGTTGGAAAGAGTATGAGATGGAAGTCGTTCGTGACAAAAACGACAATTGCATCATCATCTGTGCCATCGAAAACTTTGACCCAATGGGCGTACACACAGGTGACTCTATCACAGTAGCACCAGCACAAACGCTAACGGATAAAGAATACCAAATCATGCGTAATGCTTCGTTAGCAGTACTGCGTGAAATCGGCGTCGAAACGGGCGGCTCAAACGTACAGTTCGGTATCAACCCTGATACAGGTCGCATGGTTGTCATCGAAATGAACCCACGTGTATCGCGTTCATCTGCACTCGCCTCAAAAGCCACTGGCTTCCCGATTGCCAAAATCGCAGCAAAACTGGCCATCGGTTACACGCTAGATGAATTACAAAACGACATCACTGGCGGTAGAACTCCAGCCAGCTTTGAGCCGGCACTTGATTATGTCGTGACCAAGATACCAAGATTTAACTTCGAAAAATTCCCACAAGCTGACAACATCCTATCGACGCAAATGAAGGCCGTCGGTGAAGTCATGGCTATTGGTCGTAACTTTCAGGAGTCTATGCAAAAAGCATTGCGCGGTATGGAAACGGGCAATGATGGTTTTGATGAGCAAATCGACTTTGCCGCTATTAAAGACGGTAAACTCAGTGCTGATAAAGCCCGTAGCGAGATTATCAATCGCTTAACGATTCCTACTCCTGAGCGCATCTACTACATCGCTGATGCATTCCGCGTCGGTATGAGCGTCGACGAAGTGTTTAACTTCACCAAAATCGATCCATGGTTCTTGGTACAAATCGAAGACATCGTAAAAACCGAAGCAGACGTTAAAGCACTAGGTTTTGGCGAATTAACGGAAAAGAATTTGCGCAGTTTCAAGCGTAAAGGCTTATCAGACTTGCGTTTGGCTAAATTGCTTGGTGTATCACAAAAGCAGTTACGCAAAAAACGTTGGGATTTAAATATCTATCCAGTCTATAAACGTGTAGATACCTGTGCGGCAGAGTTTGCTACCAGTACCGCTTATATGTATTCAACGTACGATAGCGAATGTGAAGCCAATCCAACCAATAACAAGAAAATCATGGTTATCGGTGGCGGTCCTAACCGTATCGGTCAAGGTATCGAATTTGACTATTGCTGTGTACACGCAGCGCTTGCGATGCGTGCAGATGGCTACGAAACCATCATGGTCAACTGTAACCCAGAGACCGTTTCAACTGACTATGACACCTCTGACCGTCTATACTTTGAACCAATCACATTAGAAGATGTGCTAGAAATCGTCCGTATCGAAAACCCTGATGGTGTTATTGTACAGTTCGGTGGTCAAACACCATTGAAACTGGCTCGCGCATTAGAATCTGCTGGTGTAAAAATCATCGGCACTAGCCCTGATGCCATCGACCGTGCTGAAGATCGTGAGCGCTTCCAGCACATGATTCAACAGCTTGATCTGACTCAACCATCAAACGCCCTAGCGACGAGCTTAGAAGACGGCTTAGTAAAAGCAAAAGATGTAGGTTACCCATTGGTTGTACGTCCATCTTATGTACTCGGTGGCCGCGCGATGGAAATCGTCTATAACGAAGACGAGCTGAGACACTATCTGCGCACAGCGGTACAAGCATCAAACGAAGCGCCTGTGTTGCTAGATCGCTTCTTAGATGACGCCATCGAAGTCGATGTAGACTGTGTCTGTGACGGTACTGATGTGGTCATCGGCGGTATCATGCAGCATATCGAACAAGCGGGCGTTCACTCTGGTGACTCAGCCTGTTCACTACCGCCTTACTCGCTATCGGATGAGCTATGTAACGTCATGCGCGCACAAACCATTGCTATGGCAAAAGAGCTTGGTGTGATCGGCCTAATGAACGTACAGTTTGCCGTGAAAGGTGAAACTGTATATATCCTAGAGGTCAACCCACGTGCCGCACGTACAGTGCCTTTCGTGTCTAAATGCATCGGTACATCGTTAGCACAGGTCGCGGCTCGCTGTATGGCTGGCACCTCGCTTAAAGACCAAGGGTTTACCACTGAAATTGTGCCTGCCTTCTATGCGGTTAAAGAAGCTGTCTTCCCGTTTGCTAAATTCCCAGGTGTCGATCCAATCTTGAGTCCTGAGATGAAATCAACGGGTGAAGTCATGGGTGTTGGCAAAACCTTTGGCGAAGCATTCTACAAAGCCATCATCGGTAGTAACGAGCGCTTGCCAGGTCTACCAACTGAAGGTGAAAATAAGACAGCCTTTGTCTCAGTACGTGATAGCGACAAAGCACAAATTGTACCTATCGCTCGCCAGCTCGCTGACTTTGGTTTTGACATTGTCTCTACGAGTGGTACGCAAAAAATACTGAGCGAGGCGGGTATCGAATGTAAGCAAATCAATAAGGTGACTGAAGGTCGTCCACACATCGTTGATGCATTGAAAAATGGTAAAATTGACCTTATCATCAATACTACCGAAGGCAAGCAGGCGCAAGAGGATTCATTCTCTATCCGCCGTAGCGCACTGCAAGGCAAAGTATTTTATGTCACGACATTGGGTGCTGCAGATGCTATTTGCAAGTCTTATTCAATTAACTTACCGTTTGAAGTTTACAAGCTACAAGATTTACACGAACAAGCAAAGACTATTGCTTAGTTCTATTGACTTGACTGAATAATTTCAGTAGATTAAGCATAACAGTCAAGCTAATGTAACTGCTCATGCAAAGTTTCGCATGAGCTATTATATAACCGTAATAGACAATACCTTTAAAAAGATAAACCCCAAAAGCATAGTGGCCAAACTGCGACTATGCTTTTTATTACGTAAAGTTAAGGATGCAGCATTTGAGCGCTAAGACGCTCATACATGACTGTCCGTTTGCTTATTACACAGTTTGAACCTCACACTTTTTTATATCTCA
>NZ_JBQSVP010000133.1:0-8291 GCF_052376345.1 Psychrobacter sp. AOP5-GZ1-6
AGCTAGTAAATTTGGTCATTATTGGGAATATAACATGTCATTATCAACACCTTCTTATAAGCTTAATAAGTTTGCTCTATTCAGTGCCATGACTGCCGCACTAGTGATAACCTCTGGCTGTCAGTCATTAAAAACGGCCAATGCGACCAATCAGTCAATGACTACTGTACAAAACCAACCTCAAAAACTTGAAAGTTTTAATATCACTGGCAAAATCGGTGTTACAACGCCCGCTAATGACACCACAGGCGCTCAAGGTGGTAGTGCATTTTATGCTTGGGGTCAGCAAGACGATCGCTTTGCTATCGAACTGATTGGCGCCTTGGGTATTGGCAAAACCAACATCGAATATAATGGTCAAACGGCCACCTTAGTGAGTGAAAAAACAGGCACATTAACCGCTGATGATCCTGAAGAGTTATTGAAAAAAGCCACTGGCTGGCAAGCACCTATCTCGCAAATGCCTTATTGGATATCAGGTAATCCTGCACCTTCAGACAGCGCACCAGAGATGGATGACCAAAACCGCTTGATAAGCTCAGTGAATGGTGATTGGAGTGCCAGCTTTACTTACAAAGGCTCTGACAAGCTACCAAGCAAAATCAGCGCTGTGCAGCCTCAAGGCAATAAAGTAGTGATGACGATTAATCATTAACCATCAATTAAATATTACTGCCCAAATAATCGCTGCTCATTAAGATAGCCATTTATGACTGAGTATATATCTATGCCGCATGCCGCTACTATCACTCGCTTATCGCCGGCAAAAATCAACCTGTTTTTGCATATTACTGGCAAGCGCACCGATGGCTATCATAATTTACAAACGGTATTTCGCCTACTCGATTGGGGCGATTATTTGCACTTTTCAGTAGACAATAAAGTCGTTGTTGATACCAGTAATAATGCGTTAGACACTACAAGGCTTTGTCATCAGCTAGTCACACTGACTGGCGCGGAATCGATAACGAAAAGCATAGAAGATAATCTCATCTTTAAAGCAGCACATGCATTGCTAGCGTCTGCCATACAATTCAAGACGCTACCCCAACAGCTGCCATTAGTACAAATTAATGTGGACAAGCATTTACCGATGGGTGCTGGTCTAGGCGGTGGCTCATCCAATGCCGCTACTACTTTACTGGTATTAAATGAGATTTGGCAGCTTAACTTTAACAAAAATGAACTAATAAAAATTGCTGCTACGATTGGCGCGGATGTACCAATATTTATCTTTGGGCAAGATGCGATTGCGATGGGTATTGGTGAGGAACTGACCGCCATTGACCTTCCCGACCAACAGTATTTAATCTTAACGCCTGATGCACACGTCAATACTGCTAAGCTGTTTGCCCATCCTAAACTGCAACGAAATATTGCCACACTACTTCCTGAAACCATCACAAATCAGTCCAATGATTATGTGCAAACGCTCAGCGCGCCATATCACAGTGTTTTCACACCGGTAGTTACGAGCCTCGCGCCTGCTGTTGAAAAGGCTTTACGTTATTTACAAGAATTAGAGGTTCAAGCAATGGGCACAGCACGAATGACTGGCTCTGGTAGCGCGGTATTTTTACCGTTAGATGCGAGTGTAACTACTGACAAAGCACTTTTAGCAAAGTGGATTGAAGATGCGCCTTGTGTAGGTTGTGTAGTAAGAAGTTTGTAGAATAATCTTCGGCACTTACCTAATAAAAATACAACATCCTTTATAAGTTACGAATAAAAGGCGCAAAAGACTTGCAAAATCTAAAAATCTAATTATAATAGGTCGCCACAATAGGGGTATAGCCAAGTTGGTAAGGCATCAGGTTTTGATCCTGACATCCGTTGGTTCGAGTCCAGCTACCCCTGCCATTTTTAAGTTCCAAGTGTTTGATATGCACCTAAAATAAGTGAATTATAAAACGTCACTTATTTTATTGTCATTGACAACGCCATCCCAGTTTCGGTATAGTTCGCAATGAACACCGCTAGGGAAAAGTTATGTTTTAGACAGTTTATCTGTTTTTCATATAACTGATAGGTCGTTACGCTATTCTAAAAATAACTATTTATAAGTTATAGTTAGGTATTAGACGTATACAATCTAGACATTACAGGGGTATAGCCAAGTTGGTAAGGCATCAGGTTTTGATCCTGACATCCGTTGGTTCGAGTCCAGCTACCCCTGCCATTTTTACTGTAATAGTAGTCTTCAATTATTTTCACCACTCTTTTCTTAATTTGAGCAGTTTGACACTGCTTAGCGGTCGCTGCTTGAGTAATCAATAGGACTTCTGTCATGCCTTATTTGGCGATTTTTACGGGTAATGCCCACCCTGAATTAGCGAAAACCGTAGCCGACCATCTCCATATACCTCTTGGTAAAGCTGACATCACGCGTTTTTCTGATGGCGAAATTGCCGTGGAAATCAAAGAACACGTGCGCGGTAAAGACGTGTTTATCATGCAGCCTACTTGTGCACCGACCAATGACAATCTAATGGAAATCATGATGATGGCTGACGCCTTGCGTCGCTCTAGTGCTGGCCGCATCACAGCTGTTATGCCTTACTTTGGTTACGCTCGTCAAGATCGTCGTCCACGTTCAGCTCGTGTACCTATCTCTGCTAAAGTCGTCGCTGACATGCTAAATATCGTTAGTATCGATCGCGTGATGACGGTTGATTTGCACTCAGACCAGATTCAAGGCTTCTTTGATATTCCTGTAGACAACATCTATGGCACGCCTGTACTACTAAACGACCTACAAAAGCAAGATTATGACAACATCATGGTAGTCTCACCTGACGTTGGCGGTGTGGTTCGTGCACGTGCAATGGCTAAGCAGTTGGGTGATACCGACATGGCGATTATCGATAAGCGCCGTGCTCGTGCCAATGAGTCACAAGTCATGCATATCATCGGTGACGTTCGTGACCGTGATTGTGTGATTGTTGATGATATGGCTGATACTGCAGGAACACTATGCAAAGCTGCCGAAGCATTGAAGGCAAATGGTGCTCGTCGTGTCTTAGCATATGTCACCCACCCTGTCCTATCAGGTAATGCGCTAAAAAATATTGGCGAGTCTGCACTTGATGAGTTGGTTGTTACCGATACGATTCCATTGTCTGACGCCGCAAAAGCGTGTAGTAAGATTCGCCAAGTAAGTATCGCTCCGATGCTCGCAGAAAGCTTACGCCGTATCAATAACGAAGAATCTATTAGCGCAATGTTTGACGACTAATATTTAAACCATTGGCATTGCTTATTTTTAACAGCAATGCTCGTCGTAAAATATTTAAATACTAAAAAACAGCGTCAAGTATCATTACTTGGCGCTGTTTTTTTGTGCGCGCCTTTTGCGTAGGTCTTTATTATTACTACAAAATCACGTATAATGCGCGCCTGTGCTAACCGTTTGATTGATTCAATCAGGTCGGCATTATTAAAAGTGCTGATCATGCTTGAAAATAACGACTACCACGATGACCATCATCATGAGAGTTTCTATTATAAGCAAATGGCTAAGCGTAAGTATCGTGAGCTTTGCTTACCATGCTAAATCACGCATAGCTATCATCACGTATTAGTGGATTGGTCGCAAATCCACTTTTTTATGACCAGACACTTCATCATTCTTTTTATAGGATTATATCCATGAGCATTAACCATTTTGAGCTAAACGCAGTTGATCGTTCTGCTGAACAACAAGGTAAAGGTGCGAGCCGCCGCCTACGTAAGCAGAACCTAGTTCCTGCTATTATCTATGGTGGCAATGAAGAGCCAACATCAATCTCTATCAAAATTAACGAGTTGGTAAAAGCACTTGAATTCGAAGCATTTTTCTCACACGTTTTGACCATCAATGTTGACGGCGTAGAGCATCAAGCTGTTATCAAAGACTTACAACGTCACCCTGCTAAAGGCTTCCCAATGCATGCTGATTTCCAGCGCATTGTAAAAGGTCAGAAAATCCACATGAATGTTCCTGTGCATTTCACTGGTCGTGAAGAAGCTCCAGGTACTAAAGCTTCTGGTGTTCTATCAACACTAGTATCTGATATCGAAATCGTTTGCCTACCATCACTACTACCTGAATATATCACAGTAGACGTATCTGGTATGGAAATCGGTGATTTGTTACGTTTATCAGACATCAAACTTCCTGAAGGCGTTGTCATTCATGAGCTTGAGTTAGAGGACGGCCATGACCGTACTATCGTCAACATGCAGCCACCAACAGTGGAAGAAGTTGATACAGATGCTGAAGAAGTTGATGCAGCTGATGTACCTGCTAGTGCGCAAGGTGAAGCTGAAGATAACAAAGACGGCGAATAACAACCGACTATTAGGTAGCAGTCTTGTACTTGTTACTTAATAACAGGTTGATTTAGTCAAAAAACAGCAGGCGATGAATATCTCCTGCTGTTTTTGTAAGTAAGATTTGGGCATAATATAAACCTTACATATTCAACACTTATATATTCAAAAATTACCACTCATTTATTAAATTCAAGCAGGGTATTTTTATGGCCATAAAACTTATTGTCGGTCTTGGTAATCCTGGTCAGCAGTATATGTTTACACGTCATAATGCAGGATTTTGGTTTGTCCATCATTTGGCTCAACAGTTTAATATCACCCTCTCTCCTGATAAGAAATTCCATGGCGTAACAGGACGCGGACAAATCCACGGGCATGATGTTCGTCTATTGATGCCGCTCACGTTCATGAATAAGTCTGGCGAATCAGTGGTACCAATGGTAAATTTCTATGGTATCCAAAATGATGAATTGCTTATCGCCCATGATGAGCTAGATATTCCAGCTGGTAGTATTAAACTTAAAACCAATGGCGGACATGGTGGTCACAATGGCTTACGTGATATCACGCCGCATATCGGTAATGACTTTCATCGCCTGCGCGTAGGAATTGGTCACCCTGGACACAAATCTAAAGTGAGCGGCCATGTCCTGTCCAAAGCCGCTCCAGATGAGCAAATTGCCATTGATAGCGCTTTGACAGCTGCTTTTGAAGCGCTACCATTATTGTTAGACGGTGACATCGAAAAGGCCCGCTCGCAAATAAATGGCTTTAAACTGCCTGAATAATAGGATAGCTCAAAGATAAGTGCCTTTTATTTTAGCCAGTTAATCCCCATTAACTCTTTGATTTAGTTAATATCAGTTACGCTGAGGAAGCAACCTATGCAACTTACTATGCTTAAATGCAAATTACACCGTGCTCGTGTTACCCATGCTGAACTACACTATGAGGGCTCATGCGGTATCGATGGTGATTTATTAGATCTTGCTGGGCTACGCGAAAATGAGTCTATCGACATCTACAACGTAACCAATGGCAAACGCTTTCGTACCTATGCTATCCGTGCAGAAGCTGGCTCTGGTATTATCTCGTTAAATGGCGCTGCAGCCCATATGGCAGATTTGGGCGATATCGTTATCATCTGTGCATATGCTCAGTTTGAAGAAGCAGAAGCCGAAACTTATAAGCCAAAACTGGTTTATTGTAACGAAGACAATACGGTTAAAGACACTGCAAATATTATCCCAGTACAAGTAGCTTAATCATCATTTGCGGTGCGATTACGCTTGATTATGAGCTTTCTTGTATCACTAGCAGTCAGTGATCGGCATTAAAGTATTCAAAAGCTGAATCTACATTGGGTTCGGCTTTTTTTACATTTATCCATCTAGGGCGAGCTAAACAAAGTTGACAGCACGAATCATCGCTTTATCTTGGATAACAAGATAATAAAAAAGGAAAATTACTAATGTGGTTGGCAGTCATTGCAGTACTGGTCGGTTTAGGGATTTTGGTTTGGAGCGCTGATGTATTTATTGATGGTGCAACAGCACTAGCAAAAAAATTCAATGCACCAAGTTTTTTGATTGGTGTGATCATTTTAGGCTTAGGCACGTCTGCGCCTGAAATGGTCGTGTCCGTATTAGCAGCATTAAACGGTAATCCTGAGCTAGCATTGGGGAACGCCTACGGCTCTAATATCATCAATATTGCTTTAGTGTTGGGTGCAACCGTACTCATCAGCCCTATTATCATCCATAAGGGCATTATAAAGCGAGATCTACCGATACTGCTATTGATTACCGCTTTGGCTGCTTGGCAGCTGCGTGATGGTCGATTAGACCTAACCGATGGGCTAATGTTGTTGGCAATGTTGGTTGTTGTTTTGGGTATTCAAATTGTGCTCAGTTTGCGCGAAGGTAACTCAGAAAATAAAGAGGATAGCGTAGAAAGCGCAAGTAATGCAGAGCTCATGCACACCAGCTTAATACGTGGTTTGGGCAGTTTGTTTGTTGGCTTATCAATGTTAGTAGCAAGCTCACAAGCCATCGTCTGGGGTGCCGTTGAGCTTGCAACGCTTTGGGGGTTGAGCGAGCTAGTGATTGGGTTAACCATTGTCGCAGTTGGCACATCGCTACCGGAGTTAGTCGCGAGCTTGTCAGCAGCACGTAAAGGTGAGCATGATATGGCCTTGGGCAATATCATTGGCTCTAATATATTCAACACATTGGGCGTTGTCGGTCTTGCAGCAATTATCGCTCCTATCACTGCCAATCCCATTATATTGTCTCGTGATATATTAACAATGGGAATAATCACCCTACTACTCGCCGTACTGTGCGTTTTTGCCTTTATCACCAAACGTCCATTCGGTCGAGCTTCTGGCATAATACTGATTATATTCTTTATCGGTTATACGCTATGGCTTATGCAAACCGTTAATATGTAACATTGACTGTTCACGCTGCTACAACAATGAAAAGAGATGCTAATTATTTTTCTTACGATTTTTAAAGCCCTTCCATAGCCCTTCATGTGCCACTTTTGGCATTTTTAGGGTAATGGTGTTGGATAGCATGTCCTGCACTGCTAAGCCGCGACGATTGAAAAAGCAAAATGCATAATTAAAAATAAAACCTAATAAAGCGCTGGTTAACAATATCTGACGTGAGCCACCAATCAAGCTACCAATAATGCCAAAAAGCAATGGCATTAAGCACGCGGCCAAAATACGTTTAAATGACTGTCCCCATGTTAATAAATAACCTGCGTTATTGACCGTTTTTAGACGCCAAGTTTGCATACCCAATGTCTGCCCACCACGACGCCAAAATATTCCATAAAATCCTACTAACGTCAGTACAAAAGACGGTGTCATAATAAGGTTTTGATACCATGTTGGTAACGATTCGGCTTGCGATGAGTCTACACCCGAATTCATCGTCATTAAGGTGCCAAGCACTACCAGTATAGTGCCTACCAAAAATAACAATGCCAAAATCAGCATGCCATCATAGAGGATAGCCACTACACGAGTCATTGGCTTAGCAATCGTAGGCTCTTCGTCAGACGTTTGCTGCGTAGAAGAATTACGTTGAGACTTTGATTTCGTGGTAGCTTTGGAGGTTCGTTTAGATAAACTTTTTGACATGGTACAAGCTCATAGCAAGCAATGAATAATAGCTCTATTGTACCGTAATTTACGACCGTATCGTATATTATCCTAGGGTGCTATCTCGCCAAAGGTAAAGTCATATGAGAGAGTCATCAAACATAAAATTCAGACATAAAAAAATCGCCAAATTGTCATAAGACAGGCGATTGATTTAATATTTTTTAGCTTAATAAAAGCTAGTATGCAAATGGTGCGCCTGGAGAGATTCGAACTCCCGACCCCTTAGTTCGTAGCCAAGTGCTCTATCCAACTGAGCTACAGGCGCGTATTTTGCACATCATTTACTGAATTATTAATAACAATTACAGCAAATTAGGTTGGTCATTATATAGATAATATCGCTTGTGTCAACATTTTTATGAATTAAATTCAAATTATTTTTGAACGAAATACTAAAAATATAATTAACGCTTATTTTTGCAATACTACTCTAACAACAACTGAATAAATGGCGGTGAAGGAGGGATTCGAACCCTCGATACGCTTACACGTATGGTTCCTTAGCAGGGAACTGGTTTCAGCCACTCACCCACTTCACCTAACGATTTAAGACACTTATCAAAATATTTTCAATAAAAACATTTCTTTAAACATAGTATCAATGCTAATGATACGTCTTATGTCGTGGGCGAGTATTATAACAAAGCCAAAATGAATTGCAAGCATTGTCTACAGTTTTAATGCAGCTTTTATCATAATTTTTTATTTATATGGCTTTATACTCTTTTTTACGACCAAAACACCAATAGTTACTGGTAAAAAATTCATATTTAAACCATGTAGAATGCTTTCTCATACA
>NZ_JBQSVP010000134.1:0-8207 GCF_052376345.1 Psychrobacter sp. AOP5-GZ1-6
TCGATCCACTCTAAAAAATACAGCGATACGGGTTACAGTTTGCGTAGCCTCTGTCTGCGCAGGCACAGAAAGCAAGAAAAATCTAAGCCGTATTGAGTGGTTGTGCCTCTTTTGTTTAGGACTGACTATACAAGCTAATATTTGGAAAATGCTAATGGCAGAACTTCTCAACTGGCTATTTGGACAGTACGCTGACTACACCACTTTATTCATCGTCCTCGAATTGATTGCCGTTATATTTGGTGTCGCAAGTGTATTACTCGCCAGCAAAACCAAGGTTTTGGCATTTCCTGTTGGGCTAGTGAGTACCGCGATATTTGTGTACTTATTATGGAAGTGGCAGCTGTTTGGTGATATGTTCATCAATGCCTATTACAGTATCATGAGTATCTATGGATGGATTAACTGGTCAAAAAACAAAGAAAATAAGAAACTACCAGATTATTCCGCCCAAACTAGCCAGCAGCAGGATGCATTGTTAAAAAACAATAATGCTCAAAATAGCATCCAAGTTGAACACTTACATATAAAAGATGTACCAATACTAACTGCACTGGCCTCTGCTACCGTTGCTTTCGTCGCTAGCATTTATTATTTCCGTCCAGTGATTAACAATGGCTTTAGCTTTGACGGTGCCGTGCTTGGTCTGCATTTATTCACTTGGGTCGACTATACTGACATGCTCACCACGGCACTTTTCTTAATGGCGATGTGGCTCATGGCCCGACGTAAAATTGAGCATTGGTTACTGTGGATCATCGCTGACGCTATTTCTGTGCCTTTATACTTTTATAAAGGTTTTACCTTTACCGCAGTACAGTATGTAGTTTTCACTCTCATCGCAATCTGGGCTTATTATGAATGGCAACGACGCTATCGTACACAACATGGCACACAACCTCATACAGCGCACACCTAAATCAGTCACTACAATTGCGGTACTAGGTGCAGAGAGTACGGGGAAGACGACGTTGTGCCGCGATTTAGCGACTCATTTCGATAGCCTTTGGGTACCAGAGTACATGCGTACCTATCTACAAGACAAATGGGATAAAAAGCAACTGACTTGTACGTGGGATGACCTGCTCCCTATCGCACAAGGCCAGATAGCATTAGAAAACAAACTCGCCATACAAGCAGCTGAAACGTCACAAGGCGACCATTATCTGTTTTGTGATACCAGTCTGTTTGAGCTAATGGCCTACGCTAATTGGTATTATGACGACTGCCCTACTGAGTTGACTCATGCAGCATTAATACACCATTATGATTTAATATTATTGACCGACGTCGATACGCCGTGGGTAGCTGACGACTTACGCGATAGTCCACACCAGCGCGATGAGATAAGTGCTTATTTTGCAAACCAGTTGACCCATCATAAGAAACCGTTTCATCGCATCGGTGGTAATAGAGAGCAACGAGTACAACAAGTAGCTAACTGGCTGTCCCACACAAACTCTACTTCACGTTAGTAAAAATTGTTGTGGCAATTTTTAGTCACACAAAAACACAAGCCTGTTATTTTCCACACACTTTCCACTGTTCTTACATATTTTTTCTTCATCCCTCCTCTATCCTTTTCTTTAAACCTGCTGACTGTTGTATTGACAGTTTTGGATTAAAGACTCATATGAGGGACTCCCATGCAAAAAACACTATTAATTAAACTATCCATCATCGCGGGGCTGTGCGTTCTGTTTGCCGTTGGTCTCAATATGATCGGCTCGGTCATCTACGAAAGACAGAACTATGCAGAATCTGTCGTCAAAGAAATCACTCAACAACACGTTGACCCACAAGAAATCATCACACCATTTATCGCCATTCCTACCACAGTAACACCTGAATGTCAGACGCAAGTGCCAGATTTGATCAGTGACTGCGCCGCCTCATACCCAAGCGTTGAGACCTTATTTGCCTCGCAAACTCAATCAGCGCAAAACCTAAAAGTAAGCACCGATACCTATAAACGCGGTGTTTATCATGCGACTAGCTACAATGGTGAGGTTAAATTTGATCAAAATTACTCATTAGACAACCAGCTCTTAAACTCATCGAACCAAAACCTAAGTGAAACAAGTACAGTAGCCATAGCGAATCAAGACAATATAGTTCCAGAGCAAACCCTCACACACTGGAATAAGGCAAAGTTGATTATCCCTGTGTCTGACCTACGCGGCCTTGCGACGTTGCCTACAGTGACGATCGGCAAACGTGAACTAAAAGCGACCTATCCGCAAGCTACCATGATTAAAGGCTTAACTTACGTCGAAGTTGCACTTACTCAGGAGCTATTAACACAGCTGAACGGTATTGTGGTTCATGTGCCTTTATCTGGTATCAGTAATATCAATACTGTACCGACTGGACAAAACTTCGAGCTGACCATGCAGAGTAACTGGCACGCACCAAACTTTATTGGCACAGCACTACCAAATATCAAAAACTTTACCCAAAAAGGCTTTGATGCCAAGTGGCAAAATCAATACCTCACGATGGCTAACAACCAGCGATTATCACAATGCTTGAGTATTCCCCATAAAGGATGCGCTGTCGTTAGTAGTGCTTATCTAGATACGAACCGTTACGCTTCTGAAGTCAGTAATAGTATTGATGCAGCAGCAGAAAGCGGTGTACCTAACAGTATCAGACTCAGCAGCTTTGGCGTTAGTTTTGCCGAGCCTAATGACGTCTATCTACAAACTCAACGAACCATGAAATACGCTCTATTACTAATCCTAGTATCGTTTGGCACTTTTTTCTTATTTGAAGTGATTAAATCTAGCCGTATTCACCCAATTCAGTACCTATTGGTCGGTTGTGCGTTATTTGTCTTTTATGTGTTATTACTGCCATTAGCCGAGCAGATAGTGTTTTGGAAAGCGTATGCCATTGCCGCTAGTGCCTGTGTTGGTCTTATTGGCTGGTATACCTATTATGTGCTGGGTGGTGTAAAACGTGCGGTCATCTTTACTGCCACACTGGCAGGATTGTATGCATCATTTTTTGGCATTCTTACCACAGAAGACATGAATTTATTACTGGGTGCTGTATTCTGCTTTGTAATACTCGCCTGTGTGATGGTCATGACTCGTAAAGTTGACTGGTATAAAGTCGCTTAAACTTATCAAGGTAGACAGAATCTATAGTCGATTCACTATAAAGCACATATAGTGATACTGGATACATCTTGCCCAGCCTCTGTCTATACAAGCACTGCAAGCAAGCAAAATGTATCCAGTACCTTATCGTTCAATTTGTATCGTTCAATTTGTATCGCTTTTATTTAAGACTGGCTGTATTAACTTTTACATCACAAAGATCTGGGCTGTTCTAAACCCGACTATTTGGTCCTGCCTAACTATGTGGTTAGGCAAATTTAGCACAGCCTAATTCCTCTTATCAGACAGCTATATCGCTATTAAGCAACGCCTCCTTTGTCTAATGCTCTACAAAAACAAAAATACTCCTTTCCAGTTCTGACAGTCGCTATCGATATGGTGATATTTCATCAACCATCAAAACAAAATGGCAAAACACTTATCCAATCCATGCTATCGTTTCTGACGTGTATTTTTTATTTGACCAACTTAACATTCGTTAAATTAGCATTGATTAAATTTAGTTCAAACTTTGAGGAAATGTGTTGTTATTTGTCTAAAGCTTCATTCACAATCCTTATCTCCCATGCAACTATCGTTAGTCCAATTTAAAAAAGATTTTTCGTTATAAGTACGACAAAATGTCGCTTTCTGTGACGCTGGTTCCATTCAGTTTGAGATTGATAGTCATCATTTTTGCTAAAAAACCAGGCACTGTGATAACAGCATAGACAAAAAAACACAGACAAAACCCTTTGTTATATATATTAAAACCCACTTATTCATAGTAGGAATTATTGTGAAAGCCACGCTTTATACTGTTATCGCACTGATCGCCTTTGCCGCAAACTCTCTTTTTGGAAGAATGGCGCTAGCAGAGGGTTATATAGATGCCTGGAGCTTTACCATCATGCGTTTGGTCAGTGCGGCTGTCTGTCTAGCTATCATCATGACGGTTTACACTTACCGCTTACGACGTCGGGTGACAAAGGTAGAAAACGCCTCCTATGAAGCCATTTTAAATGACAAAGGCAGTTGGCTTAGTAGCATAAGTTTAGTGGTTTATGCATTGTGTTTTTCGATCGCTTATGTGGAGTTAGATACGGGTACTGGTGCACTGATTTTGTTTTCAGCGGTGCAGCTCACGATGATTGGTTGGGGCATTTATAAAAAAGAGCAACTAAGCGCCTTGCAATGGGCAGCCTTCATCGTTGCGGTAATCGGGTTTGTCTACTTGATGCTACCCTCAGCGGCAGTGCCTTCACTATCGGCAGCGACGCTGATGGCAATCAGTGGTGTGGCTTGGGGTGTTTATAGCATCTGTGGCAAGTCCTGTATATCACCGCTACGCGCCACAGCGTTTAACTTTATCAGAAGTCTGACAGCCGTTCCGATGCTATTGTTCATCGCTATGCTCTATCTAGATGATATCGGCTTGGAAAACATCAATATAAGCGATATCACTATTACAGGCATACTGCTGGCATGTGCATCAGGGGCGCTCGCCTCAGGCATGGGTTACAGTATCTGGTATATGGCGATGCCACTGTTAAAAAACACCCAAGCTGCTGTGGTACAACTTTGTGTGCCTGTGCTTGCGGCCATACTAGGTGTGGTGTTTTTATCCGAGCAATTAACCATGCAATTCGTGGTGGCAAGCACGGTCATATTAGGTGCGGTGTTGGTGTTTATTTTGAATAAGAAAGCAGTAAAAGTTTAAAAATGACAATTGGATCCAATTATAGGCGCACATTGCACACACATCTTTTGAAATAAATCGTTTAAGACAGGCCACTGTATATAGTTGAGTTCGAATAATTTCGATACAAGGAAACCGAGTGCAAGCGATACATTAGTATGGTGAGCGAGGATGACGATGTAGCGGATTTATATGGATTTGACTATACTCGCATTTTCATCTAAGCAATCACTAGCATTACGTACAATATCGAGCCGATAAACCATGTCGCATTCACTGCTATGCCTGAGTACCATTTCAGTTTGACCTTTGTGTTTTTATTATCAAAGGCGGCTTGGCGCTCTGCAGTGACAGGCAACACATTATATGGGTTATCTTTTCCATCCCACATGAGCCGACGCTGCACTTCAGGGTGCAGTGCGGGGTTGGCACTGGATTGATAAATATTGCCTTCAGCTAGATCTAAGTAGCTGACCGTACACGCTCTCAACCAACCCATAACCGTCACTTCATGATGCAGACCAGTTAAGCCTTTGCCTTTCTTATCTTGAGCGATGTCAGCACAAGCCAATAGCGAGGTACTGATATCTGTCGGACAAGCGTGAGCGTATCTTGGATCAAGCGGTAGCTCGTCTGCTGGACGTTCCATATAGATACGAATAAACGTCCACTGATCATAAGGGTTTAGTTGCATGTCTTCAAAGTTAATAGATAAGCTTGGCTCTCCTGTTGCCTCATCTATTACATGTAGATTAAGCACTTCATACACTAAACCCTCATTACGCCTTATGGAGGCTGTGATGTCTTTGTAATTTATTAGATGAAGGATAGGCTTCTGCTTACGCTTGTGCTCATAATAAGCAAGCTGTTGTGTTTGTTTCAGTAGCAATATTTTGTGGTAGCGAGATTGCTTTCTTTTAAGTTGCTTTAGAGTAAAAAATGCACCGAATGATAAGATTGATATCAGTATCATCAGCATTATTATTAATGAAAGACCAACAATATCGAAAGGGCTTAAAAAAACATAATCATATATAACTGCCAACAAGAAAAATATATTCTGCCCACCTAACCATGCACCACAATAAGACGCTAAAAGCCATACATTTTGGATAGAGTTAATACTGGGATGAAATAATAAATAGTCTGGATTGACCTCATGAATAAGTGAACTTAATCTATTAATACTGACATTTTTTTCTTTAAAGTTAGGAATGTCGCCCTCATAAGGGCGACTGATTATTTTACCGACAGGAGGTACGGGAGGAAGCGGTAAAAACATATTGGAACTCAATCAAGGTTTATTGTCAGTTAGTGGATTTTTATTAAGCATTATATGCAACCATCCCTCAATATAACAGACTAAAGTTAAGTAATATCGCAATCAACCATTTGCTGTTCATTTGCTAGTTTTCACTATCAAAAGCCAAAGATATTAATCCATCGACCCTAGTTAATAGTTAGTGATGGCTTTATGCCCGTGTGCTATTGAGCCGATTAGCCACACCATTTAAGACCATTCTGAAAAACAACTCCTTTTGTTGCAAGGAAAAATAGGTAAAAAGACCCTAACATAATAAAAAAGGCAGCAACCTTAATAGTGTCTAGCTGTCTATTAACTACCCTAGCCAACGCTATCATCCATTTGGAATCTGCGAACATAAACAAACACAGTATTTGCATACCAATAGCCTGTAATAACTGCTGATAAATAACTGCTCCACAGGTTTGTTCAACAAAGAGAAAAATGATTACATCTACGATAATAATAATAAAAAATGCATCTCTACTCCATAGTTGACGACTTTTATCGTACCGAATCCTTTTTACCTTGATATAGTCAATATCGCTTTGATTATCCAACTGATTGGTTTCATTGAGATACCAAATGATTTGACGTTTATTTTTGCGTATCTGCTTACCGATCTGAGGCATCACGTCGCCCAATTGGAAGTACCGCGGTGCTTCATTCTCTGGTGACCACCAAAAACCCGTCTGTGGACACGGCTGTAGGGAATAACAACACAAGTGTGTCGGCTCGACATTCTGACTACTGCCGCCGCTATTTGCGATGCGCTCAACAAGCATCCAAGTGACAGGTGCATCACCAACCGCTTGCATGGTTTCAGGATCATAACCGACGTAAGCTTCATTTGCTAACATGCCATCCAATAACACTTGAGCACTAGCATCTGCTCTACTAGGTACATAAATACCTGCCACAGGGACGACTTCATCTAACTCAACAGTATACTGAGGGTTTAATCGATAGATAGGCCAGGATTCGGGTGGGTTAAGTGGTCCTCGCGATTCAGTCGTATATTCTTCAATTAAACTGCCCATTAGCCAACCAAAATAGCTGGTTATTTTCATATTAAAAGCACGCGTGCTTGCTTCTCTCTCCCACTTATCATAATCCAGTTGTTGCTGCTCTGACATCCAGTCGATGTGATAATCCATACTGATCGCGCGAAAATCGCTCTCCACATTACCGCCATAGCCTATTGCTGCTAAGTCTCCTTTTAATAGCTCTTGATAACCGGCGTCAAGACTGTCTAGAGTGCTACGCAAGTTTGGCAGTACCCGCTCGCCCCACACTATGTCAGGCTGCATATTGATAGGCTGATTGCGATAGTCGCTAGGTAAATCGCTCATGAATAGTTCTAAAGCGTATTCAGCAGCTTCTAGCATATTTGCAAAAGCATCACGCATCTCTTTAAAGTAAGCGGGTGAGCTATAGCGCTCTAATAGGTAAATCTCTTGTGGTCTTATTACGTATTTATGCATAGGACAGTTGGTATTCCTTTGTTTCTAATTTTACACCGCTCACTGTTTTGAGCTATAAATCACGATTTCACCCGACCATTAAAACCGTTGATCTTCCTACAAAAGTCAACTTTATAGCCATTTATATGAGTTTGTTATTTGTGGAAAAAGATTAAAAAAACTGTTTTCTTGTATATTCACATTATAATATATATAATATTCATTATTGCGAACCTATTAGAGTAGGTTTTCTCTACGCGTGATTATCAAAATACCTTGGGAGAAACTAACATGATTCGTTTAAGCTACACTCTCAAATGCTGGATGTTAGGTATTACTTATTTTTTAGTGTTTTATTTTATGGTCGTCATGAGCGATCCTAGCTTTAGCAAATATATTTATATGTTAGCATTAAGCACTTTACTATTTCCTATTGCTAAGCGAGCTATCGACGTAGCAGCAGAGTCTCTTGTACCAAACATTACATTGTTCAACGGACTACTGTCATCCTTGTTTATCAACGTTATCATTTGGCTATGCACACCGTTTATTGTAGCGCTAACAGTAATTACATTTATATTTTATAGTATGGGTGTGATGACAGAACGTGTTCGTCATTAATCTCTATAAAAATAAAT
>NZ_JBQSVP010000135.1:0-8195 GCF_052376345.1 Psychrobacter sp. AOP5-GZ1-6
TACATGACACCAAACGTTTTTCGTGGAGTGCTCAGTGCGTTCTAATAATAACGACATTGATTTTTTTCTATCTCAGGACTTTCTTTATATATTTTTAGCAACAGCGCAACCATGACTAAACTAATCAACATAGAGGAACCACCATAGCTAAAGAACGGCATGGTCAAACCTTTGGTCGGAATCGCGCCCATATTCATCGCCGCATTAATGATAGTCTGTGCAATAAATACCACACCGATACCGAAAGCTGTATAGCTCATACGCATCTGCCGACGTTTCAAAGCATTATAGCTAATACGCATCGCACTACCGATAATCAGTGCTTCAAGGATGAGTATCATAGTCACCCCCACAAAACCTAGCTCTTCACCGGTAATCGCCAATAAAAAATCCGTGTGCGCTTCTGGTAAATGCGATAATTTTTGTACACTCTCTCCGTAGCCCACACCCGTAAACTGGCCACGACCAAAGGCGATCAAACTACGTGCTAGCTGATAATCTGTGTCTTGTACATCATCAAATGGATCTATAAATGACATCACACGTACCAATCGGTATTGCGCTGTTGTTACCATCAAAACCGCACCACCAACAGCCGCTGCAGCCAGTGCTAAAAAGTGCTTGTAAGGCGCACCAGCGATATAAAAAATCGCAAAGATAGTACCTAGAATCACGACAAAAGAACCAAAGTCCGGCTGTGATAATAACAACATAGTAATGAGAGCCACCACCAGCACAATTCGTAAAAAGCCATCCAAGCCATTACGAACCTCAAACGAGCGACGCACCACAAAATCAGAGACAAAAACAATCATGACCAATTTAGCCAATTCTGCCACCTGAAAGTTAAACACGCCCAAATCTAGCCAACGCTTGGAGCCGTTAATCGGCGTACTAAACAATGTTGCCACTAGCAAAACGCCTGTAATACCTAATAAAACAAACTGCGTTTCAGTCTTATATAGCGTTCGTAAAGACACCATATAATAAGGAATAGCGGCCATAATTAGCCCGATTGTCATGTACAACAGCTGATTTTTGAAGAAGTGCAGCTCGGTCATACCACGACTAAGTGCAAAAGGAATAGAAGCAGAGGCCACCATCAACAAACTGAGCACCAGCATACAGCCGACGCTTGATATTAAAACAGCGCGTGCGGATGGCATAGAAAGAATACCATCAGAGCCAGTAGCTTGTTTTGATTGAGAGGAAGAACGAAAAAAAGAAGAGATCGCCATAATTTTATATACACTAACGAACGAAAAACACGGCGTCTATAAAACGCCACCGTTTAAAAAAATATAAGATAAATCAAACCAAAGTAAATAATTCGGCATATTACGTGATTAACTGGTTATGATTGACAGTAGCAGTAATCTATAATCAAAACAATCATTTATACAGAAAATGCTTGCTTAAGATAAAGAATCGTTCAGTAGCGGCTTATCACGTCATTTGATTATTTATCAAAATACTTAGTGAGCAATCATACGAACCTGTTTACTTACCCACCTGCTAGTTGGCTAACCAATTGACTAAAATGCTCACCACGAGCCACAAAGCCACTATATTGGTCAAAGCTCGCACAGGCGGGTGACAATAATACGGCTTGCACTTGCGATAAGCTACTCGATGTCACTTGCTGAATCATGGCAAAAGCATTTTCTAAATTTTGGCATTGATGTAGTGCCACATCAGCACTTATATCAGCGTCTCGTAGATGCTGCTCAATCAATTGCGAGTCATCACCGATGAAAATCACTTGGCTAACGTATCTATTAATAAAGGGCGTCAGCTCACCAAATTGTTGGCCTTTACCTTGTCCGCCTAAAATCAATAATAGCTTACCGTCTTTTGGGGCATAAACAGCGCCTAAACCTTCGATGGCTGCCATGGTTGAGCCAATATTAGTGCCTTTTGAATCATTAAAATAATCAATGTCAGCAACCTTTGCTACATATTGGCAACGGTGTTCAAGGCCTGTAAACTGCTGCAAGGTATTTAGCATACCATCAATGGGTAAGCCAACAAGCTCACCAAGTGCTAATGCTGCCTGTGCATTGAGTAAATTATGACGTCCTTTAATCAACAGTTTATCTGCCGATAGTAGCCTTTCTGTACCATGAGCAAGATAAATTTGACCTTCAGGGTCAGTAATGAGTCCATAGTGCCCCTTATCAGGAGCATGAATACCAGTGCTCACTCTCGGTAAATTGTCGGCAACCAATGGGCGCGTTAATGCGTCTTCACGATTAACGACCACAGACTTAGCACCCTGAAAGATACGATGTTTGGCTTGGTGATAACCAAGCATATCACCATGACGATCTAGATGATCGGGCGACATATTCAGAACCGTTGCCACCTGTGCACCTAGATTGGTTACAGTCTCTAACTGAAAGCTAGACAGCTCAAGTACTGCAAGCTCCATATCAGGATTGTCCAATAAGTTAAGTGCAGGTATACCAATATTACCACCGACGCCAACATTGACGCCCGCATCCGCTGCCATCTGCCCAACCAATGTAGTCACGGTACTTTTGGCATTAGAGCCTGTAATAGCCACTATTGGTACTGTGCAGGCTTCACAAAATAGCTGGATATCACTAACCACTGGAATATGAGCTTGACGTGCCGCAGCAACAGCTGGCGTAGCAAGAGAGATACCAGGGCTGATAATAATACGGGCTGCTTGCTGTAAAAGTTCAGCATCAATCTCGCCAAATTGGCGAATATCAATATCAACTGGTAATTGATCCGCTAAACCAGGATGTGCCTGAGCATCAGTGACTGCTACCTGATAACCTTGATTGGCCAAATAACGCGCTACGGACAACCCCGATTGACCTAAGCCAACCACGACTTGTAGACCATTGCCTTTATGAAGTAAGGCATCAGTTGCAGTATTAGCGGTCATATTTATTCCTTTTATTGGTCGGACAAAATGGTATTAAGTAAATCGACTTTATCAAGCAGTAAAGGATGCCATGGATATGAAAAGCATCATAACGGCATCCTCCGGATTTCGGTACTGATTTTTTCTGACTTTATGCTATTATGCGCCTGTTTTTATATTGCGTGGCTAGTGCTATAATAACCGCCCTAATCTGTATGTGACTAGGTGTTGAGCCAGGCCTTTTAGTTTAGCATGTTGTCCTATTCAACATACAATTGTCACATCTCTTTTAGCAAAGATTCTTACTTCTACCGCGACAAGTCATTGCTCATTTCACCAGTTGTTATTGTAGGTATACTTTTCAAGTACCTTACACTAAACAATCTGCTTTGAGTTATGGTCAAGTGTTTAATATATCCTAATTATTGGCAAGCGTATTTGTGACACCAGTAACAAATCAGTAGACATACTTATTATCAATTTTTAATAATTCAATGCCTCCACATGACTCAATGCCTGTCGTGGCATAAGAAAGATGGACAGCTACCTTTGTAGCGACGCGATCATTTTATTAATGAGTAATGATTACTTTTTTTACCCCTAACCCTATGCAGTTTACTTATGACATCTTTTATTGATAATTTACGTGACGAGTGGTTTTCCAATATTCGCGGTGACGTCTTATCAGGTTTGGTAGTCGCACTAGCACTCATCCCTGAAGCCATTGCCTTTTCTATTATTGCTGGTGTTGACCCAAAAGTCGGCTTATACGCCTCCTTCTGTATCGCCGTCGTCATCAGTTTCGTCGGTGGTCGCCCAGGTATGATTTCGGCAGCGACCGGCGCAATGGCACTGGTGATGGTTGATTTAGTTGCCGATCATGGTTTGCAATATTTGCTCGCTGCGACTTTATTATGCGGTGTGATTCAGGTTGTAATGGGTATTTTAAAGCTGGGCAACTTAATGCGCTTTGTCTCGCGCTCAGTAGTCATTGGCTTCGTCAATGCGCTAGCAATCTTGATATTTGCCGCACAGCTGCCTGAGCTAAACCCGATGACTGAACGTGTTGGTATGACGGTATATATCATGACAGCCGTAGGCCTAGCGATTATTTATCTGTTTCCACTCATTCCAAAGATTGGTCGCGTGATTCCCTCTCCGCTTGTCTGTATCGTTGGCTTGACCGCTGTTGCCATGTACATGAACCTCGATATTCGTAACGTCGGTAGTATGGGTGATTTACCAGATTCATTACCAATGTTCTTATTACCTGATATTCCATTGAACCTAAACACCTTGCTAATTATTGCGCCTTACTCTATCGCATTGGCTGTCGTTGGCTTATTAGAGTCTATGATGACTGCGACAATCGTCGATGAACTAACCGATACGCCAAGTGATAAAAATAAAGAATGCCGTGGTCAAGGTATTGCCAACGTGGTATCAGGTTTCTTTGGTGGCATGGCAGGCTGCGCCATGATTGGTCAGTCGATGATCAACGTCAAATCTGGTGGACGTACACGTTTATCAACCATGATTGCGGGTGTGGTTTTATTAATTATGGTGGTATTCCTAAGCGAGTGGGTCAGCCAAATTCCAATGGCAGCATTGGTTGCCGTCATGATTATGGTATCTATTGGTACTTTTAACTGGCAATCTCTTCGTGAATTCAAAACCCACCCAATGTCCTTTAACATTGTCATGCTAGCGACTGTATTGACCACAGTGTTTACGCATAACTTAGCTTATGGTGTGGGCGTCGGTGTCCTACTATCTGCTCTGGCATTTGCCAATAAGATTGGTCAATTCTTGACCATCTTTAGTGAATATGACGAAAGCTCTAATACCCGTTATTATTATGTGCAGGGCCAAGTGTTCTTTGCTTCTACGACGCAGTTTTTGCATAGCTTTGATACTAAAGAAGCCTTAGACAAGGTACAGATTGATGTTAGTCAAGCCCACTTTTGGGATGTTAGTGCGATTGATACGTTAGACAAACTGGTCATGCGCTTGCAGCGCGAAGGGATTGATGTCAAAGTAGTAGGACTCAACAAAGCCAGCCGTACGATGATTGATCGCTTCTCTGTTCATGATCGACGAGATATTGGCTTATTAGATTAAGCAATGCTGCACTTATAAAGTGAGTGCTGACTAATTACGAAGTAATTTAAGAAACAGCTGTATTGGTTGATAGAGTTGGGTAAATATTGACATCCCATTCTGACACCAAGCAGCTGTATTTTTATGACTAGAATGATTTGGTGTTCTTATGAGTAATTTGAAACTAGATAGCGTAATCGCCTGCTTGGACTGCCCTGATCATGTACAAGCAGTGCTAGAAGCTAGCATGTGGGCGTCTACGCGCTTACAAGCACCTATTGGACTACTGCACTCTGTACCGAGCTTGCAACAAAAAGCGGCGTTAAATTATTCTGGCTGTTTAAATGTCGATGATGAAAATATGCTGCTCGAGCAATTTACAACCAAAGAAAACTTAGGTAACTATGAGCTAAAGTCACAAGGTAAATTGCTCCTGCACCAAGCCACTACCTACTGCGATCAGCAGCATCACAAACTAACCACTTATACCTTACATCGGCATGAAAACCTCAGCGAAAGTATCGATTATGTCGACGATAAAGCACAGCTCATCGTTATAGGCCACAATGTCACCTGTAAAGCAACGTTGAGCCAACTGATTCGAGTCAGTCACTGCCCCATTTTGGTGACTCATGCACCATTTTTGCCCCCTGCTACTGCTTTGTTTGCCTTTGACAACAGCCCAACCTGCCATAAGCTGCTCAATTGGCTATGCAAAACAGCACTTATTCGTGCACTCACCGTTCACATTGTCATGGTAGGCAAAGAAAGTTCTGAGAACTGTGATGCCCTGCGTGAAGCCTATGCAAGGCTCAAACAAGCAGGCATTAAAGCAAAAAAAGCATTGCTTGACTGCCGCGATGTCACTGCTGCTTTGAACTATTATCAAAATGAAAATAATATCGGCCTACTCATGACCGGAGCTTTCGGCCAGTCTCGTATTCGCGAGCTACTACAAGGCAGCGACACAAAAAAGCTACTGGGCAGCACCAAAACACCGTACCTCCTATTTCCTAAAGGCTAGGCTCACACTGGCCTGTCACTGAACTGCTAACTATTTTCGTCTTTTCAGGTACAGCGCACGAGTACTTATGTCAAGCGCTGTCACCTATTCATGCGACTTATCACCTTACTCTCTAAAGCTTTTGTTAAGCCTAATTTTCAATGCATTTTCATATAGTGAATCAATTTAGCAAATCATCACATGAAATACATGGATCGCCTCCCCAAGCACCTAAAAAGTTGGTTATAATAAAGTTTTCGTTGATTCAACGCCAACGGTTGATACACGCTATTTATGTGCATAACAATAGTGCTTACCGTGGTAGCATAGTTTGTACTCCTTGCCATAAAAATAAAAGTTTTTGAGCACAAACCCCCAATCTTACCTATCCCCCTTGAGTAAATTGGCACAGTTCTTGAATAACTTATTAGTAAGCATGGCAGCGAGACGATGTACCACAATGCCTCTATCAACCTGCAGCATCACACAAATAAGGAATATTTTATGAAGCTAATCACTGCGATCTTAAAACCGTTTAAGCTCGATGATGTACGTGAAGCGCTTTCTGACATCGGTGTCAAAGGTGTCACCGTAACTGAAGTTAAAGGTTTCGGTCGCCAAAAAGGTCATACAGAACTTTATCGTGGCGCAGAATACGTGGTGGACTTTTTACCGAAAGTAAAAGTCGAAGTGGCTGTTATCGATGAGATGGTCGAACCTGCTATCGAGGCGATCACTCGCATCGCTAGCACTGGCAAAATTGGTGACGGAAAAATCTTCGTGACCGCGCTTGAACAAGTCATTCGTATCCGTACGGGCGAGACAGGTCCTGATGCTATTTAAGGCATATGACTAACCTATAAATATAGAATTATAGAATCACACCGATAGCTATATTGCATCAATTCAAGGGGGAATTAATATGCAAAATCAAATCTTCGAGCTCCAGTACGCACTTGATACGTTTTATTTTTTGATATGTGGGGCGCTAGTCATGTGGATGGCAGCGGGCTTCACTATGTTAGAAGCTGGCCTGGTTCGTTCAAAGAACACCGTTGAAATCTTAACCAAAAACGTCGCACTTTTCTCTATCGCTTGTACTATGTACATGATATGTGGCTATGCCATTATGTACGGTGGCGACTTGTTTTTAAGTGGTATCGCAGGTGACGATACATTAGTAGCCAGTGCTTTAGCTACTTCAGCTGAAAACGGCTTTGATGGTGACTCTGTCTACTCTGCTGCATCTGACTTTTTCTTCCAAGTGGTGTTTGTCGCAACTTGTATGTCAATTGTTTCAGGGGCTGTGGCTGAACGCATGAAGCTTTGGGCCTTTTTGCTATTCGCCGTGGTGATGACTGGTGTCATCTATCCACTAGAAGGTAGCTGGACTTGGGGTGGCAATGATGTGTTTGGCATGTTCAACTTAGGTGACATGGGCTTTTCTGATTTTGCAGGTTCTGGTATCGTTCACATGGCAGGTGCTGCTGCAGCATTAGCAGGCGTATTACTATTAGGAGCACGTAAAGGTAAATACGGTCCTAACGGCGAAATACGTGCTATTCCAGGTGCCAACCTACCATTAGCAGCACTTGGTACTCTCATCTTGTGGATGGGCTGGTTCGGATTTAACGGTGGTTCAGTACTCAAACTTGGCGATATCGCTAGCGCAAACTCGGTTGCTATGGTCTTTTTGAATACTAATGCAGCTGCAGCTGGTGGTGCAATTGGTGCTTTAATCATAGCGCGCCTTATCTTTGGCAAAGCTGATTTAACAATGCTCTTAAATGGTGCACTTGCAGGACTGGTTGCTATTACAGCTGAACCATCTACTCCAACTGCATTGCAAGCAACACTCTTTGGCATGATTGCTGGTGTTATCGTGGTGCTATCTATTTTAGCCTTAGACAAAATCAAAATAGATGACCCAGTCGGTGCTATTTCAGTGCATGGTGTTGTTGGTTTATTTGGTCTATTAATCGTACCGATTACCAATCCAGCGGCTTCGTTTGTAGGTCAGATTGCTGGTGCTGCTACTATCTTTGTTTGGGTGTTTGTTGCCAGCTTAATCACTTGGGCAATTATCAAAGCAGTCATGGGCATCCGTATCTCTGAAGAAGATGAGTATGAAGGTGCAGATATAGCAGAGTGTGGTATGGACGCATATCCAGAGTTTGTAAGATAAGAACTTTAAGC
>NZ_JBQSVP010000136.1:0-8177 GCF_052376345.1 Psychrobacter sp. AOP5-GZ1-6
AACTTAATGACTTCCCATATTTAATTATTTTAATGATGCGATATCTATACTGCTATAAAAAGCACTCGTAGTCATATATTCAGGCAGCACAAGTTGTTGATTTTAATAAAATAAAAATAACAACTCTTTAAAGCTCCCTACTAAAATCTATATTTGATAATTATTACTGATAGGTTTTAACCCTTGTTTTTTATAAACAATTGCGTTAATCTCAATTAAATGTACTTTGATACAAAATCTGTACATAGCTACTAAAAAAACTTTCACCCAATTATATTCTGGTTATAGCTAGTCCGTATAATCGGTGGATTATAGATTTAGAGCTTTCAAATAAATTACTTAATTAACGGTTTGACCACAAAGTCGTACTGAAAACCATTGATAGTTTATAAGTTTGGGGCGTGCCCTAGTACTAAATTTACATATTTAGATGATGTGCTTTACCAATATTCTTGACTATCATTTGAGCCTATCATAAGCATCTACCGTCACGTTACAGTCGATCACTTATGATAATAGAAAAATCACTCTGTATTAAAATCTATAAAAGTCTTGTCTGGTATCAATGGTGATATAAGATCAAATTGATAATAAGGCTTTAAAACATGCGACACAGTCAGGTCAATCTGATATTTTCACACGCAATCTAATATGATCAGAGTTAGATTTTAATGTATAAGCTATAGAGGTATCTATGAATAAGCGTGTATCTGGTTTATTTACCATGTCAGCAGTACTGTTTGCTGGCTCTGCAGTGATCACTAATGCAAACGCTGTAGAAACAAACACATCCCTTGCGATGATTTCACAAGATAACGCCTCCCATATTGACCGCGTCCTTAGTGAGCTCAGCCGCCAACATGACGGTGCATCAAACCTAGTTAAATCAGCACGCCAACCTACTTCATTGGCGCTTAGTAGCTCATTACTAGCCGTTGATACGGCTCAAGTAACCAATGATGAAGATGTATTAGAGCGTCTAACAGCCGTTGCCTCTAATTCCGTTAGCAAGTTCAAACAGACCGGCCTAGCTTCTTGGTATGGTCGTAAGTTTCATGGACGCAAAACAGCGAGTGGCGAAACGTTTGATATGAATGCTTTAACAGCTGCCCATCGTTCATTACCATTGAACTGCTATGTAAAAGTAACCAACAATACCAATGGTAAAACTGTCGTCGTTAAGGTAAATGACCGCGGGCCCTTCCATGCTAACCGTGTATTAGACTTGTCGTATGCCGCTGCTAAGCAACTGGGTATTACAAATAAAGGCGTTGGCAACGTTTCTATCGAGCGAGTTGCAGGACCATAATATTTTAGAACCCCTCATTTGCCTATATTAAATAATAAAAAGCGTCTAACTATTTATAAGTTAGGCGCTTTTTATTTTCTAGTTTACTGCCTGTATTATGTTATACCAACAGGGCTATAATTCAAACGCACTTTCAATAGCATCATCAAGACGCTCAACAGCGATGACATTGATACCCTTAAATTGAGGAGCATCCTTTGCCGGAGCGTTGGCTTTGGGAATGATGGCATGCTTAAAGCCATGTTTCATCGCTTCTTTGAGACGCTCTTGACCATTGGGTACAGGACGAATTTCGCCAGACAGTCCCACCTCACCAAATACTGCTAATGAAGAAGGTAATGCTCGTTCCTTAATGCTTGATGCGCAAGCCAACAATACTGCCAAATCAGACCCTGTCTCTATAACTTTTACACCACCGACGACATTGACATATACATCTTGCCCACTAGTATGAATACCACCATGACGATGCATGACGGCTAACAGCATCGACAGACGCTGAAAGTCTAACCCCAAGGCCATCCGCCTAGGCGAGCCTTGGGAGTCATCGACTAAGGCTTGTACTTCCACTAACAGCGGTCTAGTACCTTCACGGCTCACCATAACCACAGATCCAGCCACAGGCTTGTCATAACGACTCAAAAATATCGCTGAGGGGTTGGCAACTTCTTTAAGGCCCATGTCGGTCATACCGAAAATACCAAGTTCGTTAACTGCTCCAAAACGATTTTTTACCGCACGTATCATGCGAAAACGCGAATCAGACTGACCTTCAAAATACAAAACGGTATCAACCATATGTTCAAGCACACGAGGCCCTGCGAGCGTACCTTCCTTAGTTACATGCCCCACTAAAAATAACGCTGTGCCAGTTTGCTTAGCATAACGAGTCAAAATAGCGGCTGACTCACGAATCTGACTGACGCCTCCAGGTGCCGAATTGATAGCATCGGTATAGATAGTTTGAATGGAGTCAATAATAGCAATGGCTGGCTGCTCTTGTGTCAATGCGGCACAGATTGTTTCTACATTGGTCTCCGCAAGCACACGCAATCTATCTGCTGGTAAATCTAGACGCTTGGCACGCATAGCTACTTGTGCAAGCGATTCTTCACCTGTCACATAAAGTGCGCTACCAGCCAATGACTCCGCACGCGCCATATTTGTCGCAGTTTGCAATAGAATGGTTGACTTACCAATACCAGGATCGCCCCCTATCAGTACCACAGAGCCCGCAACCAAGCCACCACCAAGTACTCGATCAAACTCACTAATACCTGTTGGTAAGCGCGTATCTAATGTCACACTAACTGCATTAAGTGGCATGACTGCACTATGCGTACCAGAATAGTTACCCGTTGGAGAACTACTTGATACACGAGACGCTGCTCGATTTGCAGCTGGCTTAGTCGAGCTTTTATTATGATGTGGCATGCTAACATTTGGGGCTTCAACCAAGCTGTTCCATTCTCCACAATCTGCACATTGCCCTGCCCATTTACCGAAATGAGCACCGCAATGCTGACAGACATAACTGCTTTTACTTTTTGCCATAGCATATAAGCCTTATTAAGGTGATCAGTTAAGAGTACAAATAGAATACTTTGACACTGCTGTCAGTGCTGACTTGAAGGTTTCATGAGGCAAACTGGCCATTAATACGGCATATATTGCTCTATAGAAATACAGAAGATAAAGTTTTATAAAAGCCTAAAAAAGAGCAATAACGAAATAGGTATTTATAAAAATGACGCTTATTCTAGCATTAGTGACGAAACCGTAGACGCATGGACTACTTTTATACTTGGAAGTCTTTACCTAGATAGACAGATTTGACTAAATCGTTTTCTAAAACTTCAGAAGAACTGCCTTCTGCGATAATCGCACCTTCTGAGACGATATAAGCTTTTTCGCAGATTGCTAGGGTATCTCGAACATTGTGATCGGTAATCAACACCCCTATTCCGCGGTTTTTGAGTGTTAAAATCACATCTTTAATATCACCCACTGAGATTGGGTCAACACCAGCAAAAGGCTCGTCCAACAAGATAAACTTTGGATCAGCCGCTAATGCACGAGCAATTTCGCAGCGACGGCGCTCACCACCAGATACACTCATACCCAAAGATTTGCGTACATGCTCTAAATGAAACTCACCAATTAATTTTTCAAGTTCTTGCTGTTGCTCATTTTTGCTTAACTCTTTACGAGTTTGTAAAATAGCTAAGATATTATCTTCGATAGATAATTTACGAAAGATAGACGCCTCTTGCGGCAAATAGCCAATACCTGCACGAGCGCGCTCATGCATCGCATATTTAGACAAGTCCATTTTTCCTAGCGTTACACGGCCTCTATCCATGTTCACCAGTCCTACTACCATATAAAAACTGGTTGTCTTACCCGCACCATTAGGCCCTAACAATCCAACCACTTGTCCTTGTTCAACCGAGAATGAGACATCTTTTACAACCCAACGTTTGCCATAGCGTTTACCTAAATTTTGCATCGTTAGTCGCGCAGCAGGTGCTGTATTATTATGCGATGCTACAGAATCTAGACTTTTATTATCACTCATAACTTACTCATACTGTTGAAAATTCAAGCGCGGATACATGAAAACAGACTTGTTTCTATATTAACAAATATACGAACTAGCTTATTAACGTACGCCGCTTTGGCTACTATTACTACTAGGTGGGAATACCAGCTCTACTCGCTGATTACCACCGGCAGTCGCCTCGACATCACCCGCTTTTAGACTATAGCGAATGACATTACCTGCAAAACTTGCACCGTTTTGAACCAATTTAGCATTGCCTGTCAAAGTGATAATACCAGTAACTGCATTATAGTCGATTTTGCTAGCCTGACCTTTGGCTAGGCCTTTCTCTTGGGTAACAATCTGCTGCATAGTAGCTGGACGCCCAGTGGCTACTGCTGAATTAATACTACGCTGCTGTGATAAATTGACCGTAATATTATCTGCCGTCATCTTGAATGTGCCTTGAGTAATACTGACATTACCAGAATAACTGGTGACACCTGTGCGCTCACTATAAGTCGCTTTATCAGCCAATAGCTTTATTTCTTGATTGGAGTCTGATGGCAGCGCATGACTATAAATCGGTAATGCAAATAGCATAACCATTGGCAATATCCGCAATTGACTGAAGCCATACACTTCTGTATTTGGGCGCAAAGTAGGCAAAAATTTAGATTTCATAAAAATCACTCGTTTTATAATGGGTAGTAGAATTTGCAAACTTTATGCGAGCTGCTGTTCTATTATATAAACAATAAGCATCGTTGGGATTAAAACAATGCTTTATCTTGGCGTTCAGCAGAGGTAAAAGAGACGGCAACTTGACCAAACTCGTATTCACCTGTTTCTAGATTGGCAGTCATACTAGAAGCCTCAAACCGGTTCATGCCTTGCTCGACCTGTACAGGCTCTTCGCTATATATTTTACCTGATTTTGTATTGCCTTTGAGCGTACTGCCTGTCACCTTTATCGGTTCAATATCAGATGATTCTTTCTTGTTTTCACTAATGAGTGAAAATCCACCTGACAAACTCAGATCGCCTGTCTGCTGACTGATGGCAGCCGTACCCGCCTCAATCAGATAGCGACTCTCTGCAGAAGGTTCCCAATTCATAGTAATACCTGACATCTCATCTAAATTGGTTTCAGGATTATGCGTCAAAGATTTAGCGGTTAGCTCATACTCTGTTTCACCTTCCTCGTTAGTTTGCACCGCCTTAATCTCTGTTGCTTCATAATCAACATCTGGTGCCTCTATACTAACTGGTGGTGATACTTCGGCTTGCTGCTGAAAGAACCAACCTGCAAGGCCAGCAATAATCAAGGTAATAACTATTAATACACGAGTATTCACGGCAACTCACCCTGATTGCTTACTTCATCAAGCGTATAATCCCCGATAAAGTTTTGATAATGTCCATGACCTTTCAAAATAAGATCACATATTTCACGTACAGCACCAGTACCACCTGCACGAGTAGTCACCGTATCACTACGACTGATCACTTCTGCATGTGCATTAGGAACGGTTGCAGCAAATCCTACCGTCTGCATTGCTTTAATATCTGGCAAATCATCACCCATATAAGCACAATCGGCTGCTGTAATATTAAGCGCCGGGTCCAGCATTGATAACAATTCAGTTAAAGCAATCAGTTTGTCATCACGGCCTTGCACGACATAGTGAACGCCCATCTCCTTGGCACGCTTATCTACCATAGCGCTGCTGCGACCAGTAATAATAGCCGTTAAAATACCATAGCGTGCTAAAGACTTAACCCCAACGCCATCTTGAACAGAAAATGCTTTGGTTTCAATACCATTGGCATCATAAATGATTTGGCCATTTGATAAGATACCATCAACATCCATGACCAATAACTTTACTTTCCCTGCTTTTTTAATTAAGTCTTGCATCACATACCTCTTACTTAAGGCTATTAATTAAGTTTTATTGTTAAACCTACCATATCAGTTTATTTATTTTACACCAGCTTGTAGCAAATCATGTACCGTAATAATTGCTTCCAAATGTTCTTCATCATCGATGATTAACAACTGACTGATACTATTTTCGTTCATTACACTAAGAGCATCGGATGCACGCATGGACTTACTAATACGGCGTGGATTGCTCACCATTACATCGCACATCGGCGTTTGCAGATCTATGCCTTTTTCGAGGCCACGACGTAGGTCTCCATCTGTAAACACGCCAACGACCTTCTCATTTTCATCTGTCACTACAGTCATACCTAAGCGCCCTGCCGACATGGTAAAAAGCGCGTCTTGTAAAGGTGCTTGCTGATGAATAATCGGTAAATGCTCAGAGCTGGGATGCATTAAATCCTCAACTCGCGTCAATAACTGACGACCTAATGCCCCTGCTGGATGGGACAATGCAAAATCTTCTGAGGTAAAATTACGGGCATGCACTAACGCAACTGCCAAGGCATCACCAAGTGCTAAGGTCGCTGTAGTACTAGAAGTTGGTGCCAGATTAAGCGGACATGCCTCTTGTGACTTACCCAGTGTCAAGACGATATCAGCAGCACGTGGTAGCATGCCACGCTTATCACGGCTAATACTAATCAAAGGTATATTCAAACGCTTGACGACAGGCAGTAGCATCTTAATCTCATCGGACTCACCAGAGTTAGAAATAGCAAGCAAAACATCGCCCTGTACTAACATACCCAAGTCACCATGCCCTGCTTCGCCAGGATGCATAAAAAAAGAAGGTGTACCAGTGGAGGCAAACGTAGCTGCTATCTTACGACCAATTAACCCTGACTTCCCCATACCAGTCACTACGACTCGGCCATGGCAAGCCAAAATAATATCACAAGCTTGCGCAAATCTATCGTCTATCTGCTCTGTCAATAATGCTAACGCAGACATCTCGGTATTAATTGCTTCAACAGCTGTACTAATAAATTGTTTATGAGTTAGATTGGTTTGAGAATTGTTCATAGATATGCTCTATTTTTATAAAAAATAAGATATTTTACTACACTATGCCTAATGCGTGGCTTCATTTCAAAAACGGTAATAAATTAACTGCCGTCACATGAAAGAAATAACATAAATAACTATAGTCAAAGAAACATCAAGTGGGTGTAAAGCAGCTGACTACAGATTGTACAAGTACTACATCTAGAAAAGAGACCATCGTAGCCATGTAGAATTTCTTTGAACTATATCTATACTAGATGCATTGTCATACACTTATTTATACAAAAAAACCCACTATAAAAGCAGGTCTTAATCGAATAAATTAGGTCTTAACAATGCACCTCCAATCATGCATGTAAACATTTAGCCATTGTTGTCATTAGATCCATCGTTTGACCTGTCTTCAAAGCCACCGTTATCTGCTGGGTTCTCAAAGCCACGATCTTGACCAAAGCCACCACGCTCAAAGCCGCGTTCTTGACTTTGACCAAAGCTACCACGTTCAAAGCCGCGTTCTTGACCTTGGCTAAAACCACCACGATTGAAGCCGCTGCGGTTAGAAGCAAAACCACGCTCTTCAAAACCACCTGCGCTAGCAGGGTTGCTACCACGTTCAAAGCCACCACCTTGATAACCAGTTGGAGCGCTTTGGGGTTGAGCACTAGTGCTTGGAGATGTACTACTACGAGGGTTGCGAGCTGGAACTACCGTTGAAATAGCATGCTTATAGACCATTTGACTGACAGTATTTTTGAGCAGAACAACATATTGATCAAACGATTCAATTTGGCCTTGTAGTTTGATACCGTTGACCAAAAAAATAGAAACAGGAATACGATCTTTTCGCAGCGAGTTCAAAAACGGATCTTGTAAAGTTTGTCCTTTTGACATGAAATCTCTCCTAAATATTATATAGTTATATTTTGAGCGCCAATTATTTTAAGTGTCGCTTTAATTATAATGGCTGAAGGTAGATACAATAATAAGCTATCTTTGTAAAACGTATCTAAATAGATCCTAACTCTTATTAAGTGATTCCACTTTATCGCGAATACATTATTATTGTAAATAATTAAGTAACTACTTGTGTCATTGCTTATTTCTATCAACATGCACCAGTAAGTAACGATTAGAGGAGCAGTAGTGCCATACAGTAGCATTCATTGTGATAGATTAAAATTATAACAGTTATCTGCGTTATGATTTGAAACTAATTGTCACTACTTTCTGATGAATTTATGCATCATAGTTTCTATATGTAAATTCATATTCCATATTAGGGTATGTCCTCATTTTAAAAATGAAGACACACCCTAATAAGATGGTTCTAAAAACGTTTGAATAGCCGTCAAACCTTATAAATTTTT